>JBAYMI010000110.1:0-7251 GCA_041663625.1 Methanoregula sp. | reverse complement strand
GGCGAGGGTGCGGATGTGAGCTGCCAGCTGCTCGGTGGCCTTGCATTCGGCCTCGCGCTTCTCCGCGTTCGCGAGATCGATGAACCCGTACGAGAGCGTGGCCCGGATACCGGCCTCGTCCACGGCCTTGGCCGCCTGGTCCATGATGAAGTACATGTCATTGAACGCGGTCGTGCCGGACCGGATCATCTCGTTGCACGCGAGCCGTGTCCCCCAGTACACGTCCTTTGGGGTCAGGTGGGTTTCGAGCGGCCAGATCTTCTGCGCGAGCCAGTCCTGCAGGATCATGTCATCGGCATAGCCCCGCAGCAGGCTCATGGCCGCGTGGGTGTGGGTGTTGACCAGGCCCGGCAGGGCGAGCGCCCCGTTCCCGTCGATGTTGAAGTCTGCCTCGCCGGTCCATTCCTTCCGCTCATTCTCGCCGATACTGGCGATCATGCCCTTCTCGTCAATAGAGATATCGACCGTGCGGCCGTCCACAACCACATTGCTGATCAGCAGGGAGTGGTTGCCCAAAAAAATTCTGTTCATCTCGAAATCAGTCATAGTCTTGTCTCCGTTAACTCATGTGCGCGATGATTGAAGCAACAATCTTTTCATTACGGTCACGGTGCTCCCGTGCAATGGTGAGCATGTGCTCGTACGTCAGCACCTCGCTGCCGAGACCGTTTGCATAGTTCTCGACGGTGCAGAGCGCAGCAAAGTCCATCCCCAGCTCACAGGCAAGGGTTGCCTCGGATGCCACCGTCATGCCCACCACGTCGGCGATCTCTGCGAGCGCCTTCACTTCAGCGATCGTCTCGATCCGCGGACCCCGGGTCTGGACATACACCCCGCCGAACCGGGCTGCCGGAACAACCGCTGCGAGTTTTTTCACCAGGTCTTCCGAGAGTTCGGGGCGGACGTGCTCGATCGCGTGGTCGTGGATCGAGGGGATGTCCGTGACGCTGATATAATCCATGGGGATGAGGATCGCACCTGGCGTAATCGCTGGTTTGAGCGAGCCGGTTGATCCGAATGCCACGATATGGGTGACCCCGGCAACCGCCATTGCCGCAAGATTCGCCCGGAAATTGATCCGGTGCGGGGGGCGATCGAACTGGTGGCGCATCAGCATGACAAGGTTGTCGCCGCAGAGCAGCTCGGCGGATCCAAAGGGGGTGGCAACGGTCCGCTTCTCCAGTTCAGGCAGCGTGGAGAAGAGGAGGCTTGTCCCGCCGATGATCCCCAGCATCAGTCTCCTCCTGCTGTGCGGCCGGTCCCTCTCGTGTCACCCTGCATACAAATCCCTTCGCAGGAGAAATGTTGGCGAGGGAATACTAATACCTAGCGCATTTTCCAGGGTTTTGCAGGAGGCGGGGCCCGGGAAACAGGGAGATTGGCGGGGTGGGGAAACGAACAATTCTTTAACCTTGGGCATCCTACTAGATAGGAGCGGGCCGGTAGATCAGTGGTAGATCGCTTCCTTGGCATGGAAGAGGCCGCGGGTTCAATTCCCGCCCGGTCCATCACCGCTTCAGCACGACTGTTTTTGAGCACGCGGGGGAATTGTTTCCCACAGGTTTCCTGAGACCATCGATCGGGTGGATTTCCGGTACGCAGGCCAGCGATGATCTCCTTTGACTGACGGCGGACAGTATCACAATGCATAAGAACATGAATGTAAAATAGACGATTCTGGTGCAGGAACGACGTTATTGACAGAGCCGGTATGCCGGGAAAAAGGCGATCGCCCGGAACGTAAGCCCCTCCCGGAGAGTCCTCTCCCTGCCGAAAGTGGCAGGCTGGCCGGCCGCAGGATCGTTGTCGTTGAGGACAGCCGGACGCAGGCAGAGTACCTCTCCCACCTCCTGGAGACGGAGGGATATGACGTTGTCATAGCAACGCACGGCCGGGAAGCGCTCGACATCATCCGCCGCAATCCCCCGGCACTTGTGCTGACCGACATCATTATGCCGGAGATGGACGGGTACGAGCTCTGCCGGGCGATCAAAGAAGACCCGCAGACCGCAGGAATCCCCGTTATCCTTGTCACGCAGCTCTTTGACCCTGCGGATGTCATCAAAGGGCTGGAAGCCGGGGCAGACAATTTCATCGTCAAGCCGTATGATGCCGGGCAGGTCAATTCGTGCCTTGCTACCGTGCTGGAGACAGGCAGCCTGCAAAAGCCCGTCCCCCCGCGTCCCCCCATTGATTTTATCTTCGACCACAAGCAGCACCGGATCACCTCCGATCCGTCCCGCATTCTCTATATCCTGCTCTCCACCTACGAGTTCGCCCTGCGGAAGAACACCGAGCTGCAGGAAGCACACGAGCAGATGAGCCTGCTCAACGAGGAACTTTCCGCATCGGTAGAGGATCTCAGGACCGCGAACGGGAACCTCTCCCGTGAGAATACCGAACGCAGGAGAATCGAGAAGGCGCTTGCTGACGCAAACCGGAAGCTCAACCTCATGACGAGCATCACCCGCCATGACATCAACAACCAGATCTTTGCCCTCAAGACGTACATCGACATGTCGTCATCGGATATTGTAGATCCGACTGCGCTTGAATATCTCAGGAAATCAAAGGCGGTCATCGAGACCATCCAGAAACAGATCACCTTCACCAAGCATTACGAGGATATCGGGATCCAGGCCCCCCAGTGGCAGGATATCCGGAAGATCGTAGAGGTACTCCAGCCGGCCATCAAGGCTGCGGGGATCCAGCTGGAGACCCGCGATCTGGCCATTGAGATCTATGCCGATCCGCTCCTGGCAAAAGTCTTCGAGAACCTGGTTGACAACTCCATCCGCCATGGCAGGAACGTGGCGCATGTCACCATCTCGTCGGCCCGGCAGGATGATGGCACGATGACGATCGGGTACCAGGATGATGGCGGGGGTGTTGCAGCAGAGGATAAGGACCGGATCTTCTGGAAGGGATTCGGGAAAAATACCGGCCTGGGCCTGTTTTTGAGCCGGGAGATCCTCGGCATCACCGGCATCACCATCTGGGAGAAGGGTGTCCCGGGCAAAGGGGCGTACTTCGAGGTCATCGTTCCTCCTGACAGTTTCCGGTCAACGCAGGAATAGTGCGCCGGGCGCCTCACAGCACGGGAAGTTTTCCGGTCCCGGGAAGACCGCGGACCGGCTCCGGGGCCCATACATTTTTTCAGGTTCCCTGCCATTCCCGAGGCACCATCCACATGTTTTTATGCTTACGGGGTAAGGGTAAGTCTGAAGACTATGCGTATCCGTGACCTGATCCTGCCGGAAGACAAGGTCTTCTTCACGCTGTTCCAGGAAATGACCGTGAAGATCACCGAGGCATCGACCACGCTCAACGAGATCACCCACGAACTCCCCGAAGGGACCGAGAAGTCCCACAAGGTGCGGCAGATCGAGCACCAGGGGGACGAGATCACCCGGAAGATCTTCGAGCAGCTGGACGAGTCGCTCATCACCCCGCTCGAACCGGAGGAGATCGCACGGCTCGCCCCGGCATTCGACGATGTCCTCGACAGGATCGACTGGGTCGCCCACCAGTTGTGCAACTACGGGATCCCGGCATCCAACGATGTGCTCAAGGAATACTCCTACCTCATCCTGCTCACCAGTGCCGAGATAAGCCAGGCCGTGGAGAAACTCACCACGCTCAAGAATCCCGAAGAGGTAAAGATCCACTCCCGCGAGATCAGCCGGTTGTACAACCTCTCCACCGAACTCCTCTCGCGGGCGGTCCTCGAACTCTTCAAGACGCAGGACCTTCTCCTGATAATCAAGCTCAAGGACATTTACGAAGGCTTGGCCAAGGTGATGGAGAAGTGCAATGATGTAGGACATGCCATGCACGACATCGCGATGGCCCACGCATGACTGGCATGGAGCCCATCGTACTGTTCGGCATAATCCTTGCCCTTGCCCTGAACTTCGTCAACGGGCTCAATGACGCCTCGCATTCAATTGCCACCGTAGTCGCGACAAAGGCCCTGTCACCGTTCAAGGCCGTCCTGTATACGGCGATCTGCAACATGGTAGGTCCGTTTCTCTTCGCGACAGCCGTTGCAACCACTATCGGCACGGCAATCGTACATGCAAGCGGGCTCACGCCATTATCTATCGTTGTCGCCATGGGCGCCGCGATCAGCCTCGTCTTTGTCGCAACCCGGAGCGGCATCCCCATCTCGAGCAGCCATGCGATGGTGGGCGGGCTGCTCGGTGCCGGCATAGCCGTCGCGGGACTGTCAGCCGTGATCCTCCCCTCGATCAGCACGGTGGAGCAGGTCGCATTTTATGGCCTGATCGGGGGAGTTGCCGGGGCGATCATCCTTGGCCTGTTCACCGCCTCGTTCAAGGAGGACATCCGGCTCGGTGCCATGCTGGGAGCAGTCTGCGGGGCTGCCCTGGTAATCCCGGTCCTGATGCTGGCCGGATTCCTCATAATTTCCGGGCTCCTCGCGATCGTACTCTTCATATTCATCTCTCCCATCATCGGCATTGTGGGGGCCTTTGTCTTCGACATCCTCATCTCCCACCTCTTCCGGCATTCCCGCCGGAACCGCATGAGGCGGATCTTCCAGCCCCTTCACGTGCTTGCCAGCCTGGTCCAGGCAACTGCCCACGGCGCAAACGACGGACAGCATGCAGTCGGTATCATCACTGCACTGCTCATCTCGTCAGGGATCCTCATGACATTCGATATCCCGATGTGGGTGATCCTCACCTCTGCCATCGCGATTGGCCTCGGCACCTGCTTCGGGGGATGGCAGGTCGTGGACAAGATGGCAAAGGGGATCACGAAGATCCGCCCGTACCAGGGATTCTGTGCGGCAACCGCGAGCAGCGCGATTCTCGTTGCCGTAACCGAAGCGGGGATCCCGGTCTCGTCAACGCACGCGATCAACGGGGCAATCATCGGGGTCGGGGCAACGCGGGGAAAGAACGCGGTGCAGTGGCGGGTGGTCCGCGAGATGATGACTGCATGGATCATCACCATCCCGCTTGCCATCGCGGTTGCATGGGCCGGGTACTTCGCGGTCTCGCTTACCCTCGCGGCATTATGAGCCCCGTGGAATTCCGCTATATTTTTTAAGATTCCCCGCTGATTACCACTGGGTTTGTGTTTGTTATGGGCTTGCGGGAATTGCTGATACCTCAGGATAAGGTGTTTTTTGACCTGTTTGAAAGGCAGGCCGGGATTGTGAAGGAAGCCGCGTGGCAGCTGGTTGCCCTCACCGGGGACTTCACCAATGTCAAGGACAAGCGCCACGCGATCGAGAAACTCGAGCACAAGGGTGACCTTATGACCCACGATATCTATAACCAGCTGAATACGACGTTCATCACGCCGCTGGACCCGGAGGAAATATCACGCCTCGCCTCAACCATGGATGACGTGCTGGACTATATTGACGGGGCAACCGAGAAGATGCTCTATTACGGCATCGAATCTGCCGATTCGCACATGGTGGAACTCGCAAAACTGATCCACATGTCCACGATAGAGATCGAGAGTGCTGTCAAGGGGATCCGGTCGATCAAGGATCCGCGATACATTGAAGAACGCTGCATCGAGGTGAACCGGCTGGAGAACCTTGCCGACGACGTGCTCGCCCATGCGGTCACGGACCTCTTCAAGACCAACGATGCCATCATGATCATCAAGTTCAAGGACATCTACGAGCACCTCGAGACCGCAACCGACCGGTGCGAAGATGTGGCGAATGTGCTCTCGGATATTGCGATACGGCATTCATGATGACCGGAACGATTGAGAGGCAGGCATGATCGAGGCGACATGGGAGCTGATCCTGATCATCATCGGGATTGCGCTGGTCTTTGACTTCACCAACGGGTTCCATGATTCGGCCAACTCCATCTCAACGGTCGTCTCCACCAAGGTTCTCTCGCCACGGAACGCCGTAGTGTTCGCTGCTTTTTTCAATTTTGTTGCTGCATTCGGGTTCGGCGTTGCCGTTGCAAGTACGGTGAGCAAGATTATCCACCTTGACTTCGTGGAGACCGCAGTAGTTCCCTACATCATCCTTGGTGCGCTGATTGGGGCAATCTCATGGAACATGATCACGTGGTTCTTCGGTCTTCCCACATCGTCTTCTCATGCACTGATTGGGGGGCTGGCTGGTGCGGGAATTTCCGCGGCAGGACTGGCTGCGATAAAATGGTCTACTATTGAACTGGTAGTGACCTTCATGATTCTGTCTCCTCTGATAGGCCTTACCTGCGGGTTCCTCTTCATGGCAGCCGTGCTCTGGCTGACAAGGAAGGCAAACAAGCAGATCGCTGAAACGGCATTCAAGAGATTGCAGCTCTGCTCAGCCGCTGCGTACAGCTTCAGCCACGGAACCAACGATGCCCAGAAAACCATGGGAATTATCCTGCCGCTCCTCTTCTCCATCGGGTATTTCGGTGCCTCCGTTGATGCCAACAACCTGCCGATGCCGTTGTGGGTGATCCTTGCATCGTACACTGCGATTGCACTTGGCACCCTCTCTGGAGGATGGCGTATCGTGAAAACCATGGGATACAAGATCACCAAGCTCCGGCCCGTACACGGATTTGCTGCCGAGACTGCCGGAGCCGCGACAATCCTCGGTGCATCGGTAGCAGGTATTCCGGTGAGCACGACCCATGTCATCTGTACATCGATCATGGGTGTCGGGACTACCATGGGTTCCAGCACGGTGAAGTGGGGCGTTGCCCGCAGTATCATGGGCGCATGGATCCTGACCATACCCATCAGTGCCCTCATCGGGTTCGTCTCATTCGCGGTAATCCGGGTATTTATCGGGTACTGATCCCCGGGGAATCCTGATACCTGGGAGAATAGAGGAGTGCGCGGATATGAAGCGGGGATCAGGTGTCCCGGTTTTTTAGGGCCCTGCCGGGATCGTTTGGCAGACCCTGCGTGAAATTTTTCTGCCGGACCTTACCTGAAAAATTTTCATCAACCCCTCGTACCCTGATTGAAATCCGCGAGTCGATCAATCGGACCTTGCATGATTTTTTTGAGCAGCCCCTGCATGAAAAATTTTAGAGCAGACCTCGCTATGAAAAAGTTAACCCGGTTTACCTGAACCGGAATTGAGAAGACAAGGCCCTGACGTGAGAAAAACCGGGATTTCAACCAGACCCTGATTAAAATTTTTAGAGCAGACCTTGATTGAAAATTTTTAGAGCAGACTCTGCGTG
This sequence comes from Methanoregula sp., assembly GCA_041663625.1. Classification (GTDB taxonomy): domain Archaea; phylum Halobacteriota; class Methanomicrobia; order Methanomicrobiales; family Methanospirillaceae; genus Methanoregula. The sequence goes on along the minus strand of JBAYMI010000110.1, from coordinate 58 downwards.
AAATTTTTCTGCCGGACCTTGCCTGAAAAATTTTCATCAACCCCTCGTACCCTGATTG
>JBAYMI010000109.1:0-7259 GCA_041663625.1 Methanoregula sp. | reverse complement strand
GGCAAACAACACACCCCGTACACCGCTCCCGCCAAGTCCGGTGATGGAGATATCGCCCGTGCTCGCGATAATGACCACATCGCTGACAGAGTTGGTCCATGAACTGGAAGTGTAACTATTGGCGAATATTTTGAGGTTGTCTGCCAGGGCCCCGCTCGATACATATCCCCGTGCCGCATACCATGATGCGGACTTTGCCGAGGGGATCTCCTGCGTGGGCATGGTAAATCCCGGAACGGTATCCGCGTGGATACATTTGGCGACAATTTCCGGATGATTATAATTATCTGGGATCGTGAGCGTGCCGGTGTAATAGATGAAGGACTCCGCATCAAGCGTGGGTGTGTTGCCCAGGGTAACATCGCCGTCAGTGTACACAGTCCCGTGGATCCTGGCATCCTTTAAGACGAAGCTGCCGTTGACATAGACGTCCCCATAGACATCCCGTTGACCGTTCAACAGGGTCATATCCCCGTTGACATAGATGTTCCCGGGATTGGCAGACGAGCCCAGTCCGGCACTTCCCTGGTCAAGGTAGACATCACCATCGACATAGAGAGTGTGTACGGCAATTGAGGTTCCCCCGTTAAGGTCACTGGTGATCAGCGATTCTGTAAGGATAACCGTGGCATAAGGCCCGGTGACATGATCACCGGAGAAACTCAGCTGGTTTCCGTAGACAAAGACATTATTCTCTATGACATACGTCACAAAGGGCACCTCGGTTACCTGGATGTAGTCCGTCTTTGTCAGGGTACTGGAACCTGACGCACTGGTGGCCGTCAGGCTGACCGTGTAATTTCCGATCGCGGTATAATTGTGTACCGGGTTCTGCACCGAGGACGTATTGCCATCGCCAAAGGACCAGTGCCATGCAGTAACCGGGCCGGTTGATTGATCGGTAAACTGCACCGAGAGCGGTACATAGCCAGTCGTGGGCGTGGCGTTGAACAGGACAAACAGGGGTACCGGTGTCGGGGTTGTCGTGACCGGTGTTGAAGTCGAGGTCGTGATCGATGTCGTGACCGTGGTCGTTGTTGCGGTGGGAGAGGCGGTTGCGGTTACCGTTGTATCCGGGCCGACCGGTTCACCCCATGATTGAATCAGGTAGGAGTTCTGCCCGTTCAGATAGATGATCTGCACACCTCTGGGGAACTGCTGACCCGAGGGAACCTGGTACACAAGGGTATCACCCACGGTCCAGCTCGACCACGGATCACCATTCAGGAGCGTGAATGCAGTTGTTTTATCCACCCCATCAACCATGATTGCCATCTCGGACTTCGGGATATTGTCACCCCCGTTATGGGATACCAGGAGCTGGTTGTCCAGGGGTAACACTTCAGACGACACGGCAGGAATTGTCTGTTTCTGGGGACTGGAGAGGATGGCCACTCCCGCAATGGCGATGCCCAGCGTGATCACGGATACCAGGATAATGGCACCGAGAACTTCCGATACCCCGGTTTCCCGGTGCTGCGGGTTCATTCGAGTGTTCCGCCAATCCCGTGGATGGAGGTCGAATAGGTTGCTTCCGATGCTATCACGTTGATATCATAGACGGATGACGCAGTGACCGTGTCATCATAATACCCGTTGATACGGATGAAGACTTCCGTCCCGTCTTCGCCGACCGTGAAATGGGGGATGTTGTTGACGGTTGCCGAGTAGTCAAAATAATTCTTCCACATTTCCCGTGCCTGGCTGTCGGAAGTGTTCACCGCAATACGGATCCATTTGGTATTGGCTTTGCCCGTTGCATAAGGGAACTGCGTAACATTGGTCATCTGGGTTTTCATCTGGACCGGGCTGTTCCCCCCGACAACCCCCCGGTTATCGGGATCGATTACCAGGGCGTTGATGTTCACGGTCACGATTTTCCTGGTGGGATCGGTGCCCGACACATTGTCGTAGGAGAAGGTGATCTCCGGGGGAAGTTTATAAGTGGTGTTGCCATCGTTCTGGGAGAGGAAGACCCCTCCCATCTGGTAATAATAATCCTGGGCAATCCAGTAACTGTTCTGGGCACGGAATTCAACCGCTCCGAGCGGAATCGGGGATATCGTGTAGGGATTTGATTCCGTAAACCCATAACTGATATTTCCCGTTGCATTGATCGATCCCAGTGGCATATCCGTTTTGATACTGATACCATCAGCAGTCTGAATCGATGAACTGATGCCGTATGCCGGATCCATGAGGTCAATTGTATAGGTTGAACCAGCCCTGACATTCCGGTATACCGGGTAATTCTCCATCGTAATGATACCCCCGCGATTTACAGAAATGGAGAGATCCGTGCCATTGAAGGCATATGCGTTCATAGGGACGAGACAGATGGTGTTACTAATAAAAATGGGAGTCCCGTTTTGATTCCGGGGGGAGGCCAGACAATTATTAGAAGACGTTGGATCATACGTCTGGTACCATTGATAGAACGATGTTTCCGGCGTGAGATTCACATAAACAGCCCATGATGACGTATTAACCGTTGCCCCGAATCTCTTGCTGGCGGAGAGATCCGAGCTCTGTATTCCTGAAATATTGACATACACATGGCTCGGCGTATAATTGACCTGTGCCGGAAGATCGACCGAAGTGCGGTACGTAGTATTCAGGATCAGCGACCGGGACGAGATACTCAGCGTCTCGGGTGTCGTGGTCCTCTGGTTAATCGCGATCGTGCCGCCGGAATTGACCGGGCTCATAATAGGGATGAAGCTCAGCATCCCCTCCGTATATCCCCCGCTCGTTCCCAGCGTGAACGAATTGCTCAGGGTGGTACCCACCTTGTCATTGGTAAAGAGCGAGTCAAGACTGAGTTTGAACGCGACAAACTGGTCCTTGATCGCGTTCATATGCAGGATCTCGTTCTCGCGGCCCTGTGCAGGAATGCCGTAGGCCAGGTACAATGATGCGACAATGACCAGCAATCCGAGGATCAGCACAAATCCGATCACTTCGGAGAGGCCGGCCTCCCGGCTCCCTCCCGCAACACCGTCACTCATCATTCAATAACTCGTGTATGGCTTGGCTAATAAATGTGCCAGTGCCGTAAATGCGGGCATCCGGAATTCTCATAGTATCGGACCCGGCACAGGGACGGGAGGGTGATGGGGGGGGTCGGGCACATAATTTCAGATCCCCATACTCCCGGTCTCCTGCGGGATTTCTCACCGTAAACTTTCATGCTGTTTCCCTGCAAGGCATCACGATCCATTCGAAAAAAGTGGTCCGACCCCCTACACCCCCTTCCGGATTCCAACTGAAAAACAGGCACTTTTTACACCGGAGAATGGAATACATTGGGGCCTTGCCGGGTGAGGGGGGTCGGATGGGTACAAATCAATCTCACGGGTGATTGCAGGCAGGACCCGGGCACCCTTGCCGGGAACTTCCGGCATTGATACGACCCGCCGCTTTACCGGGCCCTGCACAGAAGGGTTTTGATGCCGGCCCGCCAATACGTTAATCACATTTTATGCCCGCTCTCCCCACCAGAGGCCAAGGACAGGTGCCTGCTGTGACGCTCTCCAAAGGATGTGTGCTCTGCCACCAGGGTGCAAAGATGGTGCTCTTTGTTACGGGACGCTGTCACCGCTCCTGCTGGTACTGCCCCCTCTCATCGGAGCGGAAAGGCACGGACACGGTCTACGCAAACGAGGTTCCTGTCGATATCCCCTCCCAAATCATTGAAGTGGCAGAGATGATGAGCGCACTCGGCACCGGGGTCACCGGCGGCGAACCGCTCCTCTGCCTCGACAAGGTGACGCTGTATTGCCGGATGCTCAAGGAGCATTTCGGGCCCGGACACCAGATCCACCTGTATACCGCAAAAGCGCCGACAGACGAGGAACTGGGGCAGATGCAGGGGCTCGTTGACGAGATCCGCCTCCACCCGCCCCGCGAATTGTGGGATACGATCCTTGATACGGACTATATCCGGTCCGCAAAGAGGGCAAAGGAGATGGGATTCGATGTCGGTATCGAAGTCCCCGCACTCCCCGGGCTCGAACTGCTCATCCCGGCACTCCCGCATCTCGACTTCCTCAATATCAACGAACTCGAATGGGGAGACACCAATGCCTACGCGATGCGGGAGCGCGGGTACGACCTTGCCGATGAACTGCATAACGCGATTGACGGGGCAAAGGCCTGGGCGGAAGAGCTCTGCCGGCACGGGAAGGTGCACTGGTGCTCCTCGGGTTTCAAGGACTCCGTCCAGCTCCGCGAGCGCCTGAAGCGGATCGCGGAGAACACGGCGCGGCCGCTCGACGAGATCACGGACGACGGCACCATCGTCTACGGGGTTCTCGAATCCCTCGAAGGACAAAAAGACGCGATTCTCCAGTTCTGCCGTGAGCGGCTGGAACCGGACAGTTTCGAGGAGCGCGACGATCATATCGAGATGGCATGGTGGCTCCTTGAGAAATATGCCGAGGATTTCCCGGGCAACAAGTACGTGATCGAGCGTTACCCGAACCGGGGCATGGTGGTGGAGATGACCCCGCTATGAACCTGCGGGAGCTTATCGAACCCGTGTACGAAGGGCAGCTCAAACGGCAGTGCCGGCATATCCCCAACCACATCGCTATCATCATGGACGGCAACCGCCGGTACGCAAAGATGCTGGGGCTCGACACCACGTACGGCCACAAGGCCGGTGCCGACAAGACCGAGGAAGTACTGGACTGGGCGCAGGAACTGGGCATCCGGCATATCACGCTGTACTCGTTCTCCACCGAGAATTTCACCCGGAAGAAGGATGAAGTGGGCTACCTCTTCACGATGTTCCGGGAGAAGTTCCTCGGGGTCCTGACGGACGAGCGGGTGATGCGGTACAAGATCCGCGTGCAGATGCTCGGTGACCCGTCCATGCTGCCGGATGACCTCAGGGAAGCGGTCCGGGCAGCGGAAGAGGCCACAAAAGATCATACCGGTTTCCACCTCAACATTGCGCTTGCCTACGGCGGGAGAAACGAGATCGTCATTGCTGCACGGAATATTCTTAACGAGGTCAGAAGGGACGGCACCGATCCGGAGAAGATCGATGTCCGCATGGTCGAGGATCACCTCCATCAGGGAAAGGGAATCCCCCCTGTCGACCTGATCATCCGGACCGGCAATGAATGCCGCACCTCGAATTTCCTGCCATGGCTGGCAGCCGGGCATGAATCGGCGGTCTATTTCTGCGCCCCGTACTGGCCGCTGTTCCGGAAGATCGATCTTCTCCGGGCAATCCGCATCTACGACCAGAGGGCAGCCGCAAAGACGGCCTGAACCCCCTTTTTTCACGCAGGGTCGTGTACTCTCATCGCGTACTATATCGCGTACTATATTTCTCTTGAACAACAGATCAACACTGATCGGTTATGACGGCAAAGAAAGAAGTTGGTGCACAATGGTGCCAGACAACCGTTGTCCTGCGGGAAGATATTCTTGTACAGGCGCAGGCATCCGGTCTTGACATCAGCGATATCTGTAACCGGGCGCTTGCCGGGGCAGCCGGGATTGCATACATCCCGCCGGAGCCGGTAAGTCCCGTCCCTGCAACTCCCGTCATCATTGCGGGGAACGGGACAGCGGCACACCGGGAGAGCATTCCACCGGAAGGTCCTGCATCGGGGGTCCATCCCGTTATCAATGCCGACGATCCCCATTCCCCCGTTACCGTGAAACAGGTGCCGCGACAACCCGCCCCGAAGCAGCCTCCCGTCCTGCCCGGGCGCGTCTCCCCGCAGGATAAAAAAGTCCAGGTACCGCCGGTTCCCGCACCAGTCCCTGCAGCTCCAAAAACGAAGAAGGCCGATACCCGTCCCGGAAAGAGGGGGACTGCAAAGGAGTCACCGATCAAACGGTTCGTTGCCGAGGTCATCTCCCGCGATGACGGGCAGGAGACACCCGTTCCCAAGGATCTCCTGTACCAAGCATTTTCCCGCTGGTGCAGGGAGCACAAAATAACACCGGTGCCGGACCGGAGGGCAGTCACGGTCGCCCTCAAGAACCAGTTCGCCATGACGGAGAAGACAGTCGGCGGCGAACCCTGCTGGATGAACATCCGGCTAACGTGATCTTTTTTAAAATTATTTCCCGAACCGCCGGATCCGCGACTGGTAATCGCGCAGCACCCGCAGGAAGTCCACCTTCCGGAACAAACCCCAGTTTACGTCAGAGAAGAAGAGTTCCGAATAGACCGACTGCCAGATCAGAAAGTCGGTGAGATGGTCACCTCCGCTCTTGATCACCATATCCGGTGTGTACTGGAAGGTCAGGTAGGACTCGATCAGTTTCTCGTCCACGGCTTCCGGGGGAACACCGTCTTCTGCCATCTTCCGGATGCACGCGGTGATCTCCTCTCTCCCGCTCTTGCCGATCGCAACAATGACGTCCATACCCGTTCCGGAGACTTCCTCGTGATCCCCGGTATGCAGGTTGAGACGGGCGATGGTACTGATCTTCCGGATCGCCGGCAGGTACGGATCCAGTTCCGCAGGGGAGGGTGTGGCGATATGGAACATGAGACCCTGGATACCTTGTGCCGGAGAGGAGGGGTGCCGTGAGACATATGCTGTGATCTCGTTGCACCACGAGGTAACATGGTAGAGCGAGTCCGGTGCATTGGCAAGGTCCTGCCCGCTGATCATGAAACAGACCTGCGCAGGCAGATCGCCAATCTGTCGCCTGAGCAGTTGTTCATAGAGCCAGTAGATCATTCCACACACTATTGCAGGCCAAAGATAATATCCTTGAGTATCGGAGGGGCTGAAGGGTGGCGGGGGGTCCGGTCACATGATGAGACTCAGGACCCGGAACGCAACCGCCCCGAGCGCTATCGCGAGCCCGGTCTCCACCGCGGTGATGGAGAGCGCCCGCTTCCAGCCGAACTCATGGGCGAGCGCGAAGATAGTGGAGATGCAGGGGGCATACAGCATGGCCACGAGGGCAAAGACGATGAGTTGCACGGGGGTGAGGACCGAGGAGAAGACGGTGGTGCCAAAGAGGGCTGCAAGGGCAAGGATCGTCATCTCTTTCCTGATGATGCCGAAGACAAACACGACACCGGTGATGGCAGGAAGACCGAGCAGGAGGACCGTAATGGGGGAGAGGAGGGTGTTGATCGGTTCAAGGAACCCCAGGGCATACGCTGCGGTGATGAAGATGCTGCCAACGATATACGCGGGGAGCACGATCCCGATGAGCGAGCGGGTCCGCTGCCAGGTCTGGCCGAGCACACCCGGGAGGTGCGGGACATGGTATTC
>JBAYMI010000108.1:0-7280 GCA_041663625.1 Methanoregula sp. | reverse complement strand
TCCCACCCTTTGGCCCGGTCCGGCCCGCAGCCGCGAACCAAAAATCATCGCGGCCGGAAACCTTCCGTCGGAAGTTCCACGCGAATAAACCTGTATTTCCCGTGCAAAAACGGCAGGCATCCAAAATCCGGTGGAGGGGGGTGATCCCCCTACCCCCTCCCCTTTCTTTTTCTAATAGGGGATCACCCCCCTTGACATGTGGATGGGGGGGTGGGGGTACCACTTGGGAAGTACGATCGAAAACTATCCCAAAAATTTCCGGATGTTTGCGGCCTGCAGGATCATGGACTGGAGATCGTTTGTCCGGTTATCGCGGAGTGCAAGGAGAACCGCATCGGTAATCTCCCGGTGCCCCTCGTGGATTCCGCTGCCGCAGATGCACTCTGCCGCTTCCTTCATGGCAGGCGAAAGATACGGCGAACCGGGATTCATGTACCGGATCGCATCGAGAAGATCCCGGTCAAAGTTCACGTACACTTCCCGCACAAACGCAAGGTCGTCCCGGTCGAGTGCGGATAACCCGAGAAGTTCCGGGGGAACGCCAATCGAGTACATGGCGGCAGTAAACGTGATGGCCCGGGGGAGCGTGATACCGCCGGTGCTCCGGCTATAGCCAAACAGGCCGATATGGAGCTTGCGTTTGCGCCGGCCCGGGACGTAGGCTGCGACCCGGTTGATAATATCCGAAAGCGGGTGGAGTTCATCAATATAGGCCCGCGTGTATTTCCCGATAATCTCCCCGCACCTCTTTTCATCGATGGCAATGGGGGCAGCAGCCTCGCGCTGTTCGAGTTGTTTTACTGCGGACTGCACCGCATCCAGCGGATAATCGTACTTGAAGGCGGACTGAATGGTGAACGTATGGGCGAAGGGGTACTCGGCGCTGACCCGGTCTACCGTATCCGGCCGCAGGTTGCCACGGAACGGGGCGGAACCGACCCCGATGATCGGGTAGACGGGGATGCCGGCCCGTTCCTGCAGGGCGTTGAGGTGAAAAAGGGCGATCTTGTTGAGCAGGACTGCGCTGACCAGCCCGTAGTTCATGGCCGGGTCCGAGCGGGCGAGAAAGACCCGCTGGTACGGGAGGTGCTTGTCGAGCAGGTATCGGTTCACGGTCGTGTGGGCACCAAGCATGCTCGCCTGGTCTTCGAAAAGCGGGATTACGTTGATGTGCCGGGGGGCAAACGTCCCGATCCAATCGGCGATGGTGGTATCCCTGCCGCCGAGTCGCTTGTATTGCTTGCCGATCACGAAATCCGCGTAATACTGGTAGATATTGTCGATGGCCGTGTGCGAATCGGTCATCGGCAGGATCACTTCAAAGATCGGGGCGATATCTTCCTTGTAGAAGTGTTTCGCGCTGTCAAAGGACCGGGGGATGCTCTCCAGAGTTTCGAGCAGGATTTTTGCTTCCGCTTTCTCTATCTGGGGGTTCGGGACGCGGAGGGTGAGGAAGATGTCCCGGCCCAGTTTGTTCTCTCTAAAGTACGAGGGATAGGAGGTCAGGAGTTTTTTGACGACAAAATTATCCACTTCCTTTCCTTCGCAGTCCCACATCTGCTCCTGGCAGCAGAGGTGGGAGTAGACGTAATACGCTTCCCTGACCTCGTCTTCGCCGCCGAACTCGGAGGATTCGGCAAAAAATGGCACATGGACATTGTCCGGGTGCTGGGTGCTCATGCACTTGGGGATTCTGGGTAATTCATCCATGAGGGTATGCACCGGCCCCGGGGATTTATCCGGGTGGTTGTCTCTCTGGAATATTATCGTCAACCATATTTATTTTTGAGGTTGACGAACCCGGGCCCGGCCCGCTTTTTAAAAAAAAGTGGTGGGGGGTAGGGGGTGCCATATATGTAGCGGTGTGTGGAAAATTCCAAGTTTATGTGATCCAATAGCGGACGATCTTTATCGATAATTCGTTCCTATCAAAATTATATAATACGTGTATGCAATGGAAACTCGATTCCTTTTGTATAACAAATTAAAAAATGCTTGAATTTGTTAATTCAATATTATCAAAATAATTCCACGTAAAATTCTGGTGAGCTCCCCCAATGATATAATCAATAGGGGTATCTGATTTTTCATTTAACAATTTTTTATTTGAATTTTCAACTTGTAAACTGATTAGAACGGGAGATTTGTTTTTTCCATAATCTGACTTATCATAAGTCCAATAGATGGATATGGCATCAGGTGTTTCAATGCACTTTGGAACAATGAAATCATTTGATTGTTTGGTTATGAATAAATCTTGATGATCGATAGTAAAAAAATATCCATAATTTGTTGACCAGTGGCAATTTGCATAATCAATGTTGATACTCGACTTTGGATAACTAGAATAATTAGGATAAATTGAAAGAATTAAAGGAATGTTGTCATCTTTATATTGGGGAATTGCCTCGAACGAAAATGTGGATTTATCCAAATTAGTATAATTTTTTGCCATATTCACGACATTATTGTTTATATTAATTGCAGGTAATGCAATTTGTAAAATGAAACAAACAATCGCAATAACAATTATTAAATAAACAATGAATTTTATCCAATGTTGAATTTCCGAGTACAAATCGATGATTCCACAACAAATTGTAATAACCGCAAGACATAGTATGAATGACCATCCGTTCAATCCAATTAATGAAATAGGAACATGACCTGCTGTAAACCAAATAATAGCTATAAAATAATCCATTAATAAAATTGAAATTGAGCCAATTAGTAAAATCACGAGAGAAAATAATTTTTCTCCAAGATTAGAATTAGAGAGCCATATTTTATCAAACCACTTTACAAATATCAAAGCAATGAGTAGGTAAATAAAAATTACTGCAAACGTAGTTGCAAGAATCATGGCGTCTAACGCACTAATACCCAGAATTGACTCTGAGATAAAATTTTGATACCACATCTCCCCGAAAATTGCAGAAAAAAATAGAGGAGGGAGTGATATAATTGCAATAATTACGCCAATAATTGTGAGTTGACCTGAAACCTCTTCAAAAAATTCTAGAGTGTTATTGTATATGTGTTTTCGAAAAGGATTGTCTCTCCACTGAGTATACTTACTGTATATAGATTCTATTTTCTTTATTTCGGATTCCTTTCGACCATCACACATTAACCAGTGTTATATTTTTATGCTAATTAAAATCTAATTGTTCAATATAATTTTACAAGTTGAACAATTACCAATTTGAGATGCAAAAGGCCGTACGGGTTCATGTCCTCCACTGCCTCATCATCGGGTCTGTCAAGTATTCTTATCGAGGGGGCTGGCGGTACTGTTCCGACACGGTCGATCTCCAAAATGATGAGTTATTCGAGCCCCATCAAATCCCGGATCAGCGCCAGAATCGCCAGACGCTGCTGCCCGTCCAGCGTCCCGATCCGGCGCACGAACCGCTCCCGGTCCAGGGCCGTAATCTGGAAAACAAGGGCGATACTCTCCACCTCAAGACCATTGTGCTGATCGGGGGTGAGGAGATAGGTATACGAGAACCGGGCGCTGCTCATGCTGCTCGTCAGCGGAACGACAAGGACGAGACCGTTTGCAGCCCCGATAATAATGGCAGGCCGGACACCCCGCTGCTCGTGTCCCTTCGCATCCGAGAGATCGACGAGCCAGATATCGCCGTTCTTCATCAGGTGTTATTCCCCAAGGATTCAAGCGATGCCCGCTGCCAGATGCCGGTCTCTTTTCGTAAGTCCTCTAGATCCTCCGGGGTCGACGTAAACAGGAACTGCTTTGCTTTCGATACCCCGAGCGCGATCTGCGCCTCGGAATAGAACGGCTTGAGCCTCTTCACCTGCCGGACCGCTTCGAGCGGATCGCTTCCCTGACGCAGGGTATAATACCCGTACGTTGCCCCGACTTCGAGCGGGATGGGCTTGAGACCGAAGATCCTGCCGAGCTCTCCTGCCGTCTCTTTCTCTTGTGCGCTTAAGCGGGCACCGGTTTCCAGTGTCGCAAACTCGGCGGTGAACGCGTACAAATCCTGGGTCAGGTCCGGGGAATAGGGCCCGCGTACATACAGGCTGCACGGATACCCGAGGTCGATGCCTTTGAGTTCCAGCAGGCAGACCAGTTTCTGCGCGATGAGCCGGTCGTCGAACTCTGCGATATCGAAGGCAAAGCCCAGTTCCTTAAAGAAGGCAATGACTTTCTTGCGTTTTTCCATCATGATGCTCCGCAGCGGAGGAACCGGCACAGCCAGGCCCTCGTTCTCTTCCATTCATCCAGTCCCTCAGGTGTGATCGTATAGAGTTCGAGCTCCTTTCCTTCCGAAGTGATCTTCCCGGAATCGAGGTAGCCCATCTCCTTGAGGACGTTGAGGTTCGCAAACAGTACGCCGTCGTTAATATCGAGCGCCGCTTTGAGCTCGCGGTACGTTGCCCCATCGGGCCCCAGCGTGGCAAGGCTCGCGAGCAGTTTTAAGCGGACGAGCGAGAAGACTTTCGCGTTGAGCCCTTCGGATTCGGCAAGGATGGAGAGGATGTCGTTCTGCATACAGGGCCCTCCCTTGTCTGGTGCATGACAATCAACGGCCCGGGATATTTACTTTGTTATTTACTTAAAGTTTAAAGTAGATGAAGGCGGGGGTAGGGACAGCATGGGATTATCGGGGGGAAGGTGGTGTCTCATTTTTTGGAGGGTGGGGTACCCCCATGATTTTTTCCCATGAACGGTACCTGCCGCCGACTGCCCATAGGAAACGATGGCCCAGATCACCAACATCCCGATTAATCTGGCGGGGAACCTGTGGGAAACGATGGTCGGATTAGGCCGTAAAATAGTTTTACTGAATTACATGGAGATACACAAAACAATTGTGGAGATAAGAGGGATCTCTTATTAACTCCCATATGATAGCACCTATTATTGCTGCAACAATCCCCACCAATACGTCTCTAGTGGTAATTTTTTTGAGCCACTTTTTCTTTATTTCTTTATAATCTTGAATTTTTATTTTGTCGACTGCACTACAAAGGTGATTTCCGCACTCAACTACCCGTTTGTAATGTTCAACCGTTGTTGCTAAATCCGTGCCTACGTTGGTAAGTTCATATGTCCTTGCAGATCGTACACGATTTAAAAACTCGTTATAATGCGCAAGGAATTCGGCCTCTGTGGTATTAACACAAAATTTTCTCATTTCCGAATCTTTAATTATTTCAGTTAGATCCGTTTGCATTCTCACCCACAGAATTTTGTAACAATCTAGTGTTGCTCTTTCAAGATGGTGAAATGCCTTTTTGAGATTCTCCCTTCTTGTTGCCTCATCTTTTGCTGTATCAAGATATTGGATTGTATGAGAGGAGATATTCTCCATACTTTGAAGAACTTCCTCGGGCTTAGCCAACAGATAACTTGTTACATCACTGTATGCCGGTACAAATGTGTCTCGGTAATATTGAACAAAATCACTTACAGAAGTATAATCCGGTGGCATAATCCCCATCTCAAAAAAAGTTAATAACCGAGTGCTTCATCAATTATTTTGTCAATATTTTCAACTTCAAACCTTTTTACTGGAAGGACATTCCCCACCTTTTCAATAACATTCCCTGATGTGCGAACAACGCCAAGTTTTTTACCCGACCTCTCCTCTAGGAAGCGATCAACATCATCCGTGGATTTAAATTGAGAAACATCCACATTGTAATGTCGTTCGAATAATACAGTCCGTTGCATTTCTACCCTCTCATACCTTGAATGAAACCTGGCTAGCTATCGAGCCTTAATAACTCATCATTTTACATATATATGTTTATTCGTTTTTTTATTGAATTAAACACGGCTTGATGATCATTTTTGTACATTCCCATATAAATTAAGAGCGTATATCAATTCTTTTTGTACGCGCTTATACCGTCGTTTACTCGCCACAAATTCCTACAGTTTATAAACCATTTGGTTAAAATGCCATAGGTGCCGCATGAAATAACTGCATAAATCCAGTTTTAATGATTTAATTTAATTTTTAATGCGCGTTTTTGTAAATGCACTTTCTACTCTTACTGGAGCACCTTGCCCGCAAACCAATGTGTGTTCCTATTATATGTAGTATAATAGGAACTGGGATGGTTTCATTATGCGCTATGCCAACCGCGATCTATCGCGTACTGCAAAACCTATCAATCAACTATCCACCTATCAGAACTGTATACGGTATTGAGAAATAGAACTAAAATTCCGTTTTTCAAAAAATGAGATCTTACTCCTTCTTCTCCCCCGCCTTTGTCGGAGCCCCATCCGTCGCCACCGGTTCCTTCTTCTTTGGCCCCGCCACCGTCACCTTCACGACCCCGCCCCGGGCCGTCAGCGCCACCGGGTACTGCGTATCCATCGTGAGGCACTTTGTCGGGCAGACATCGACACAGCAGGCGCAGACGATGCAGCGCATCTGGTCGATCTCCCAGGTCTTCTCCTTGACCTCCACGACGATTGCCTGCGCCGGGCACTTGCGCTGGCAGGACCGGCAGGTGATGCATTTCGCCGGGTCGATCGTCACGTGGCCCCGGGAGATCGCCATCTTCTTTGCCGGTTTTGCCGGGTACATCAGGGTTGCCGGGCGGGAAAGCAGGCTTTTTATGACGGTTTTAGCGTTCTGGAAGTACGTCATGCCTGCTCACCTCTCCGCACAGCCAATACAGGGATCAATCGACAGAACGATGATCGGAACGTCCGCCAGTTCGCAGCCCTTGAGCAGGGTGACGAGCGGCGGGATATTCGTGAACGTCGGCGTCCGCACCCGGTGCCGGACGAGGTTCTTCTTGCCGTTCCCCTTGATGTAGTGCACGACCTCGCCCCGGGGCTGCTCCGCACGGGCGAAGAATTCGCCATCCGGTGCGCCGGTCACCTTCACGTCCACCGGTCCCTCGGGGATCTTTTTAATGCACTGCTCAATGATGTCGATCGAGGTAAAGAGTTCCTTTGCCCGCACCGCACACCGGGCGTAACTGTCCCCGGCCATTTCAACGACGGGCTTGAAGTTGATCTTCCCGTAGGCCGCATAGCCGGTCTGGCGGAGATCGATCGCGACCCCGCTTCCCCGGCCGGACGGGCCCACCGCCCCGAGATAGTAGGCATCCTCTTTTGAGAGCACCCCGGCGCCCTTCAGGCGGTGGCTGACCGACGAATCGTTCAGGAACACGTTGGTCAGGTCGCGGAGCTCGTGCTCCATACCTTTGAGCCCTTTCAGCATCTCGTCGAGTTTCTCCGGCGCGATATCCTTTCGGACTCCCCCGACCTTGCAGACGCCCTGGAT
>JBAYMI010000107.1:0-7311 GCA_041663625.1 Methanoregula sp. | reverse complement strand
TCCATCGAGGGGGGGAAGTACAACCCGTCGATCGAGGTTGCCTTCCGGATGGCAAAACTGTTCGCTGTCCCCGTCGAGGAACTCTTCAGCCTCGATGAGGAAGAATAACTTTTTCTATCGCTGCCTTGCCGCAACCGGCCCGGCCGGAGAACCTGGTCGATTGAAAACAGCGATGAACGTCCTCATATTTTGGTGATGGTGCTAAAAATCCCGCAGGGATTTCATGCTCGCAAAAGGGAGGGCATTGGCGGGCCTGCATCCCGGTCCCGGAACCTTCTGCCCCACCATCTCCCGCGTCACGCAATACATAAATCGCCGGTTTGTAACTATAATGCATGGAGATCCGAACAATCAAAAGAGCCTTGCTCCTCTCCCTTGTGGTCGTCGGCATCTTTTCTGGAATCGCCGCCCCGGCCCTCGCCCTGGAAGCATCGCATCCCTTCACGGTCGAAGACCTGGTGACCTTCCAGCGGGTCGGTGCACCATCCCCGTCACCGGAGGGATCCTGGATCGTCTTTCCCCTGCGCAACACCGACCTTGCTGCAAACAAGGGGCATACGAACCTCTGGATCGTCAGGCCCGACGGGACCGATCTTCGCCAGCTGACATCTCAGCCGGGCTCTGATACAGATCCCTGCTGGTCGCCGGACGGCTCCACGGTCTATTATCTCTCGACCCGGTCAGGCAGTTCGCAGGTCTGGAAAATTTTCCGGGAGGGAGGCGATGCTGAGCAGGTCACGGATCTCCCGCTGGACCTGTCGGCGCTGAAGATCTCCCCTGACGGGAAGAGCCTTGCATTCACGATGGAGGTATATCCCGGGACCAGTTACGACGCGACAGCAACGCAGCTGGTGACGATCGAAACGCAGAATGCATCAGGAAGAGTGTATGACACGCTCCCGGTCCGGCACTGGGATACATATGAAGACGGGCGCCGGAACCATATCTTCGTCATGCCCCTGTCGACCGGCAGACCGGTCGATGTCATGCAGGCCATGGATGCCGACAGTCCCTCGGTGCCATTCGGCGGATCGGAAGAGTATACGTTCACGCCGGACAATGCCGGGATCGTCTTCTCTGCTGCCGATACCGGGCGGGAGGAGATGTGGAGCACCGGGCACAGCCTCTATTATGCCCCGGCCTCCGGCATGGGTCTTTTTGCCAATCTCACGCCGGGAAACAAAGCCTGGGTAACGCAGCCGGTCTTCTCGCCGGACGGCAGCAGTCTTGCGTATCTTACCATGGCCCGCCCGGGCTACGAGTCCGACCGGTACCGTATCCTGATCCGCTCGTGGCCTGACGGAGCGGCCCGCGAGGTTGCAGCATCCTGGGACCGCTCTCCCTCATCCCTCATCTGGTCGGAGGACGGAAAGACGCTCTATGCAACCGCCATGGACCAGGGGAACAGCGCACTGTTTGCAATCGATCCCGCCACCGGGGATGTAAGGACACTGGTCGGCAAAGGCTCTGTCTCATCGGTCAGTACCGTTGGGAACCGTCTCGTGTACGGGTATGCCAACATGACCTCCCCGACCGATCTCTTCACGATCGATCCCGATGGAGACCATGCGGTACAGATTACCCAGGTCAACAAGGATCATCTGGCAACGGTGAGGATGGGCGATTACGAACAGTTCTCCTTTGCAGGATGGAACAACGAGACCGTGTACGGGTACGTGGTAAAACCCGTGGATTTCGATCCAATGAGAAAATACCCGGTGGCGCTCCTGATCCACGGCGGCCCGCAGGGGTCATTCGCGGACGAATTCAGTTACCGCTGGAACCCCCAGGTCTATGCCGGAAGAGGATATGCCGTGATCCTGATCGATTTCCACGGGTCGGTCGGGTACGGGCAGGCGTTCACCGATTCGATACGGGAGGACTATGGGGGAAAACCGTTAGTGGATCTCCGGAAAGGACTGGATGCAACGCTTGAGAAGAATACCTGGATGGACAAAACAAAAGTCTCGGCGCTCGGGGCTTCATACGGGGGATACATGGTCAACTGGATCGCCGGGGCCTGGCCCGGCCGGTTCGTCTGCCTCGTCTCTCATGACGGCATGTTCGATACCCGGCAATCCTACTACGATACCGATGAACTCTGGTTCGAAGAATGGGATCATAATGGTACCCCATGGGAGAACCCGGAGGCATATTCCCGATACAACCCGGCAGACCATGTGGCAGCCTGGAAGACACCCATGCTGGTGATCCAGGGCGGGAAGGATTACCGGGTACCGGAGACCGAAGGGTTCAGCGTCTTTAATGCACTCCAGAGGAAAAACATCCCCAGCAGACTCCTCTACTTCCCCGACGAGAATCACTGGGTCTTAAAACCACAGAACAGTATCCTGTGGCATCACACGGTCCTTGACTGGCTGGACCAGTGGTCCGGGAATAATGTCACGTCAGTAACGGCCGTTTCGGCGCAAACTGGTTTTTGGGAGATGCTCCCGGCAGTCAACGGGAGCCGGTTTCCGGTCCTTGTCTGATCCTGCATTGACATGATAAGAGTTTGTTCACAAAGCAAAATGAGAGAGAGAATGCACCCGGTGGGGGCTCACGCTGTTATGCGGGAACCGGCAGTCTGGGGTGCCCGGCAGCCGCGACCGGCACAAACCCGCCCGCTTCCGGGGATAAAGAATACCGGGTATACTTTCCCTCCCGCTGCTCGGTGACAATACCATCCGCCCTGAACCGGTGCATGTACCACCGGACGGTCGGTGCCGTGATCCCGAGGTGAGTCGCTATCCCGGACTGCATGATACCGGGCCGGGCAGCAATGACCGCGAGCATCGCCTTTCCCGTCGGGTTCCAGAGATGCTGAAGCACCTTCCGTTCCAGGAGTGTATAACGCCCGTGGTTCTCGTAGTAGCGGACGATCCCCCGGTCCCGCAGGACAACGATCTTCACTGCGGATTCGAGCATGCCGAGATGGTACCGGAGGGTCTCGCGATTCATACCCATCTTTGATGCGATCCCCGTGATATCAATGCCCGGACGTGCAATGATCAGGGCATGGATTGCCGCCCGCTCCGGGTGATCGAGTACGTTCTTCGGGTAGATCCTCCGGATGCCGGAGAACCGGCCGGGAATATTTGCCGTACCGGGAAGCGTGGGGAGCGCTGAACCGGTGCAGGGAACCGGGTCCGCTCCTCCGGCCTGCCGGGGAAGAGGATTTGCCGGGGACGTTGCGGAAGCCGCCTGCATGGGCGTATTACAGTTACAGCCGGTTGAGGGAGCGGACGCTGCCCCGGATCCGGGGTGCATGGGTATCATACCTGAACCTGCCATAAGGCCGGATGCAGGTACGGGAGATACCGCAGCCGCAAGCAGCAGGAGAATGAGGGCCCAGGCACTATTCCGGATCATGATCATCTAAAATTCACAATTGTGACCACATAAGTCTTGGCCTTGCGGCAGAGACCGGAAATAACCGGAAATCACGCCGTAGACCCGACCGGGAGATGAACTGGTGAGAAGAGGTATAATACCTCCTTCCTGATGCATGTGAGAGACCGGCAGGGAGACAAAAACTCACCCGGCCGGCATTCCCTTAAAACGGTGATAACCTCATGCACGATATGATGATGATGCAGGCCGCAACGACCGCGGCAACAACGGCCATGAACATGGACATGACCCATTACATGGAACTGCTCGCAACCAACCAGCCCTGGAACCTCCTGATCTTCATGGCAATCCCGGTGATCCTGGCCGAGACCCTGACCGCAACGGAGTTCTTCGTGATCTTCAACCGGCTCTATGAAGGTACGCTCCGGCAGTTCAACCGGATCGTCGGGATCGCACTCGGTTTCTACTTCCTCGGGATCTTCCTCTACCTGACCACGAGCGTAGTACCGTCGATTACGTGGAGAGGATACAGCGACATCATCGCGGTGGGCTCCTACTTAAGCGGCGTGATCTTCCTCTTCGGCATCGCGCTCCTCGAACTGGGCGTGATTGCGAAGGGTGCGGAGAAGGAAGTAAAGATGAAACTGCACTTCCTCCTCCTGATAGGCTTCCTCGTGGTTGCCCACATCGCGATGATCTTCGGGATGCTCAATCCGTCTCTCTTCTAAAAAGAGACCATTACTCTTTTTTAGCCAGGTACCATCCCGGCAGGGTTACTGATATCCGGGATAGCGGGAGGCAACACTCCCGGGAAATGGATCATGCCCGCGGGAGTGGAGTTCAGGATCTCCTGACATATGAGTGAAATCCCTTTTCAAACAATTTTGAAATCCGGTTCTGCACTTTATATGAGCCGGACTTCCATGCTAAACGACCCCACTGCCGGATGATATCCTGACCACGGTCTCATCGTAGATGTGCATCCGGCCGGGCAGGTTACCAGAGGAAGCCCATGCACCCCGACACCACAGCCTCCCTCCGGTTGCCCCACGTGGTCGCGCTCTACACCGGCGCCGTCCTCGGCTCGGGCATCCTGATCCTGCCCGGCCTTGCGGCCGAACTCGCCGGACCGGCATCTCTCGTTGCATGGGGCCTGATGGCACTCCTTGTCATCCCCATGGCCCTGACAATGGGGCTGCTCTCAGCACGCTACCCGGATGCCGGGGGAGTCTCCTCGTTTGTCACCAAAGCCTTCAACCCGCAGATCGGTTCCCTGATCGGCTGGTTCTTCCTCCTCTCGGTAGTAGTCGGTGCCCCGGTCCTCGCCCTCACGGGAGCAGGGTATGTCTGCGCCGCAGCCGGCCTCGGGGACTCATGCAGGATCCTGATTGCAACGGCAATCCTGGCCGCCGGCCTTCTCCTCAATTACACGGGCATGAAGCTCACCGGGCAGGTCCAGGTAGCCGTGGTCCTGACAACGATTATCGTCATTGTCGTCACCATCATCGGTAGTGTTCCCGCAATCGACCCCTCGAACTTCACGCCGTTCATGCCGAACGGCTGGGAAAGCATCGGCCATGCCTCTGCTGTCCTCTTCTGGTGTTTCATCGGGTGGGAAGCCATCTCGCACATATCCGGGGAATTTGAAAACCCGGAACGGGATGCGATACGGGGGACCCTGATCGCCGCCCTGATCATCAGCATCCTCTACTTCCTCACGGCCTTTGTGGTTGTCGGAACCCACAGTTACGGCCCGTCACTCACCGAGGTGTCCCTGGTCCACATCATCAGGACCTCGTTTGGTCCCGCAGGCGCCATCGTCGCCAGTGTTGCTGCCCTCTTCATCTGCATGGCGCCGGCGATCGCCTACATCGGGGCCGCGTCCCGGCTTGCATGTTCGCTCGCAACCGGCAGGTTTGCACCGTGCTGGCTTGCCCGGAGATCCGTAAAATACCACACGCCCCTCGGGGGTCTCCTCTTCCTTGCGGGGTGTTTCACGGTCCTGCTCCTCGCATTCAGCACCCGGGCAGTCTCGCTCTCCACGCTGATCCAGGTACCGAGCGGCACATTCATCCTGACGTATGTTGGAGGATGTGCGGCAGGGATTGTCCTCCTGAAGGACAGCCGGTTGGGCGTTACGATCAGCATCATCTCCCTTATCCTGACGAGCGCCATATTCCTGTTTATCGGGTGGGCGATCGTGTACCCGCTGATCATCACCCTCTTCTGGTATATCGGTGTCAGCATCAGGCACCGGCAGGAATGCACGGGTTGAATAACGGGGGCGGGTTCCCTTCAGGACTTATCCATTCCCTCGAACATCACGCGCCAGAACGGATCTTCATACGGGATGGCCAGCGGTCTTTCCGAACCATCGCGCCGCTTCAATACCCGTATCGCGGTTTCGTTCACGACCGTGCCGATGACCGAGGCCGGTATGCCTTCCTGCTCAAGGGCAGCAAGTATCGCCTCGCGGGATTCTGTGCGGGAGGTGAGGAGGAGCGATCCCTCGGCAATCGCCTCAACGGGATCGATGGAAAATGCCTCGCAGACTGCCCGGACTTCCTCCGGGTAGATGAAAAGCGACTCATCGATCACCATGCCGACCCCGCTGGCATTGGCAATCTCGAAGAGTCCGCCGATCACGCCCCCTTCCGTTGCATCGTGCATGGCGGTAACGCCCCCGGCCTTCATCGCCGTCAGGGCATCCTTCACCACCGACATCTGCGGGCCCAGTGCCTGCGCCCGGCGCACAAGGTCCAAAGGAAGCGTCTTTAACAAGTCCGCCTCGCGGAGCGTGGACAGGATCGCCGCGGTCTCGATGGCCGGCCCTTTTGTCAGGATCACATCATTACCCGGCCGTGCCCCGGCAGGGGTCACGTACTCCCCTTGTTGCGCAATGGCAAAGACGGTGATTCCGCCAATCGTGGGAGCGGCAAATCCCGGGTAATAGCCGGTATGCCCCCCAACGATGGCAATCCCGAGTTCCTGCGCAGCACGGTGGATGGAGTCCACGATGGTCCGGAGATCCTGGTCGCTCGTTCCGGGCGGGAGGAGCAGCGAGTAGGTCATATACTGCGGCGATACCCCCATCACGGCTACATCACTCGCCCCGATGTGCACCGTGTACCAGCCGAATGCTTCAAGGGACTGCTGCGGGGCCGTGAAGATCGGGTCCTCGGCAACGATGAGGACGTTCCCGTTCCCGATATCGATCACCCCGGCGTCTATACCGGTCATGGGAGGGACCAGCACCGATTCGTTCTTTGCTCCCAGTCGCTGCAGGATAAACTCCGAGAAGGTCGCAAGATCGACCTTTCCAATCTTTGGACGTGACGGCTGCATGGTATCGCTGTCCTGTACCGGGTATTAGGGGGAATTCCCGGAACCTGCTGAATAGTTCCGTGCGATCTCGCAAAGCTCGAGGGAGATATCGATGGGACTGCTTCCCAGGATTACGCTCACCGGTTCTTTCCCGACTGCCCCGGTCTCGTAGGCGATCTTCGGGACGCGTCCACCGGCCGCCCGGACCACTTCCGCTACCTTCCAGGGCATGGAAGCTCCCTCCGCCTCGCGGAGTTCTTCGGGTTCGTTGCTGCGATCTATGGCGGAGAATACCCATCCCTTTTCCTGACAGTACTGTTCGAGCCAGCGGGACAGGGCCGGGGTATTCGCAAAATCGATCCCTGCACGGATCGATGGGTCGAACTTCCGTATCTCAAGGATGAAACGCGCCATGTGGCTCGACGCCCCGAACCGGGGCCGTCCTGCGGCACGCGGCATGCCCCCGAGGATCGTGATCCTGCCCTCTACTGCCAGAACGTCGTCCTTTGTCCGGGCATCCGGAAGTGCAAAGACCATGTTCGTCCGTACTTCCGGGATCAACCGGGAGAATTCCCGGCAGGATTCCAGGTTCTCAAGCGCAATCATCATCTGTCCATACGCATCGATTAAAGC
>JBAYMI010000106.1:0-7337 GCA_041663625.1 Methanoregula sp. | reverse complement strand
CGGGCCGTGAGATGTTCGGCAACACCCACCGCACCCACGCAGCCGGTAAGCCGGCTGCCCAGCACCATGTCGCCGCCAATGCGCAGGGTGGAGCCGGTCACCAGGGGCACATCCATTGCTTCGCCGACCGTGGTGATACCAGCGGTGTACTCAAAGATCTTTGCAACATCCCCGTCATCGGCAACGTGGATGTCCGAGAAGAGCATGACCGGCTTTGCCCCCATCACATATGCATCGCGCAGCGTTGCGCGGGTCACGTGAAACCCGGCAAGATACGGGAAATCGGAGAGCCGGGAGTGCATGCCATCGACCGTGCAGATGATGTATTTTCCATTGGCCGAGACTGCACCGGCATCGTCCATCTCATCAACACCAACGGACGCCGAGGTCTTGCCGATGATCCGGGCAATCTGGCGGTGGGCAAAAAAATCCCCTTTTCCCCGGGAACCAACACCGAACTCGCCCATGTGGACGCCGGCCGGTTCATAAGTAAAAAAATCACCGGACAACCCCTGTGTGTTCTTCACTTCCTCGATTACTGCACGGGCAAATGCGGATGCATAGGAGGGGCTGGTGTTTTTCATCCGGACAATATGATCTGCCAGGTTTGCCTGCAGGGTCTGCTCATCAGTACCTTCCGCAATTCCCCTGCGGGCATACTCCTCAACATCCATACTTTTCTGTACGTGAAACAGGCATAAAAAGGCGGAGTATCCACATCCCAAGCTGCGGAGAATTACCGGAGGAGAATTCCCAGGACATCGGAAAGACAACGGAGGGCCTCATCGGTCTTCCCCTTCTTCAGCAGTGAGAGGCCCTTGACAATTCCCATCCGGACATCTTTTGCATCGATATAGTAAGCCTGGTCGAACGCACGGGCGGATTCCTCCAGCCGGCCGATCATGAAGCAGGAGTTGCTCATCACGACCCAGGCATCGGCAATCGAGGGATCGAGCGACAGCGCTTTTTCAAGACACTGGATCGCATCGGTATGCCTTCCGAGCATGGAAAGCGCGAGCCCTTTCCGGTAGAGGGTTTTTGCATGCTCGGGTTCAGCCGCCAGCGCACGGTCCAGCACTCCGACTGCCGGTTCATATTTTTTCTGGTTGATGAGCGCGAGCCCTTTTTTCTTGAGCGCAGACTGGAAATACGGATAAATCCGGAGTGCCCGGTCATAGCAGGCAATCTCATCCTCGTAGCGCTTCAGTTTGCCACAGGCAAATCCTTTGTTCACCCATGCGGAAAGATACCGGGGGCGGATCTCCAGGGCCCGGTCGCAGCAGAGGATCTCCGATTCATATTTCCCCAGCATGCCGAGCGCAATACCTTTGTTGTTCCATGCAGCGGCATTCTCCGGATCGATCCGGAGCGCCTGGTCACAGCTCGCCACTTTGTCCTCAAACCGGCCAAGCATGCCACAGGCAAATCCCCTGCCCACCCATGCGTCAGCGCAGCACGGATCGAGCCCGATGGCCTTGTCGCAGCATTCGATCTCTTCATCGTACCGGCCGAGTTTTCCCAGGGCAAATCCCCGGCTCACCCATGCAAGGGCAAACGTGGGATCCGCTTCGAGCGCGAGGGAGAAACAGTTCAGGGCATCTTCGTGCCGGCCCACCTTCCCAAGAGCAAGGCCTTCATAATAACAGGCTCTGCCTTTCTCGGAAAAACCCCTGTTTGCTGAACAATCCGGCATAGAGAACACAAAGAATCCCGGTATATGGGCATTTATCCCTACCACAAATTTGGTCAAATGATATTTATGTTAATGTATTGGCGAAAATGTGCCTGCCGGGGAATCGGGAAATAAAAGCAATGGGGGAAAATCGTTCATCTATAAAATAATGATCATTTGTATTTTGAGATAAAACAATTAACAATATATTTATTGAAAATAATTGTTTGTTGTGAAACCAGAGCTGCCGGACAGCGCGCAATCGAACCCTGTTGGCATCATCCTTATGGTAGTTGTCTCCATCGTGCTTGCAACCCTTGTCCTGGCCATGGCCCCCCGGTTGCCGGACCTGCAGCCGGATCCATCGGTACCGAGACTATTCGAGATTACCAAAATTCAGCATACGACTAAGGAGGGGGTCATGAATTATGCCAGTTATATGGTGGTAAGGAATCGCGGGACAATCGCATACGACAACAGGAAATTATCTGCAAAAACGTACAGGAACGGGGAACTTCTGCCCTGTGTCATCCCGTATATAAATTTTAACAAATATATCCGGAATAAACCGTACGGGATAAAGACGATAGGCGGGTTTGGGACGGATGATTATGTGTGGCCACCGGATGCGAGCATCTTCATCGACTATAACGATCGGACATTTGATCCTGATGACATCGTACGATTCGATGTTTATGATCGGGATACCAACCAGATTATTTCCAGCGACACCTACCCGCACCGGGAAGAAACGAACCAGGAAAGAATGATGAAGTTATTTCTCAATCGTCAAGGCGCTTGAACACGCCTTTCTTTGACTTGAGGATCTTGCATTCCGGACAGAACCAGGTATCCGGTACCTTCTCCCAGGGGGTTCCGGGGGGAATGCCGTTCTTGGGATCGCCCTTTTCCGGATCATAGATATAATGGCATTCGAGGCAGATCCAGCGTGCAAGTTTCACAACCTGTGTCATTGTCCAACAACTCCGTAACAAGGGATAATTAATCCAGTATTCTCCTTTTTCCTGTAGTTATAAGAAATCACCGCTCAGGGCAAGCCGCATCTGCCGGAGAGATCCGGGCAGATTACGGATCCGGAATATTGCGGGCGCAGAGCCGGGCTACTCTCAAAGGTTCGGGGATCTTCCCTTCAAGGGTGAAATCATCGCAGAAGCGTGCTGCATCATCGCAGGAGATCCCCCATGACCGGAGAAAGATGGTCTGGCCGGTATGCAGCCGTACGGGCATGCGTTTTCCCAGGTGCCGGTACGCATCAAGGCGATCGGAATCTTCCGGAAAATGGTGTACAATATCTTCGGCCAGTCCATCGGACTCCTCGTACGTAACGCAGATGACCGGAACACCAGATTCACGCTCGATCCGGGCCGGGTCGATCACGTTGAACCACGAAATTACGCATCCCGACACCAGGATGGCGTTGAGATCCCGGCGTTGCAGGTGGCGGATCATCATAAGAAGGGAATCCGTTGCATCCATTCCGCCAACGGTGGCGGTCCCGAACGTGAAGCCATCAATGCGGAGATCTTTTCGCATCACGATACCGGCAAGGATCGAGCATGTCCTTCCGGTATAACTTTCCGCAATCCCCAGCGCCCGCAGCCCTTTCTTGGGCAGATGCATAGAAGCACTTATGACACTGGATTAAAAATACTATAGCAATGAAATTCAACAAAGATGAGGTCTGCATCTTAATTCCTATTCTCAATGAGGCACCGACAATCGGCGGGGTGATCAGGGAGTTCAAGACCCTCGGGTACGATCATATCCTTGTCATTGACGGCAAGAGCACGGACAATTCCGTGAAGATTGCCCGGGAAGCCGGTGCTACCGTCCGCACGCAGTCCGGAAAAGGGAAGGGAAATGCAATCATCGAGGCATTTGAGGTGATTGAGCAGCCCTATATCCTCATGCTTGACGGGGACGGCACCTATTCCGCAAAAGATGCCGAGAAGATGCTCACGCCCCTCTTCCTCGGGTTCGACCAGGTGATTGGCGACCGGCTTATCAATGCGGAGGAGGGATCCTTCTCCCGGCTCAATCTCTTTGGCAACCATATGCTCAATCTCCTCTTCAAGATCGCCCACAGCCGGGATCTTCATGATATCCTCTCAGGCTACCGGGCATTCACCCATCTTGCCATCCAGCAAATGCATTTGAAAGAGACCGGTTTTGAGATCGAGACCGAGATATCGGTTGAGTCGGTCCGGAACGGCCAGCGGGTCATGGTAGTTCCCATCCGGTACTCCCAGAGACCGGGAACCGCAACCAAACTCTCGCCATTCCACGACGGGATTAAGATCGTCAGCACGATCTACCGGCTTGCACGGGTCAACAACCCGATGTACTACTTCGGGATGATGGGTATCCTTACGTCAATACTTGGCGTACTTGTTGGGATCTACGTACTGCTTGAATGGTTTGATGGTGTCAATCATATCCCGCTGACGATTCTTACGGTGCTCCTCATTGTCGTGGGTATCGAGATCTTCATGTTCGGGATGATCAGCGATATGCTGCTCATCTTCCACCGCGAGATCATTCGCGAGGTCCAGCTTCTCCAGCCGCAAAAACCCCCCAAGTAATTTTTCTTTTTTACCGGCAGGACACTCTTCCGGTAAACCCCGGATAAAAACGTGCGGTATTTTTTTCCGGAATACAAAAAAGCGGGCCGGAAAATTATGCCCTGTTGAAACGCACATGAACGAGCGTGAGCGTTCACACCCGAAGTATGAAAATTAAAAATCCAGACTTTGTTCTGATATAAACTGGTAGCTCGATTTAGTTAATTTTCATGGGAAACCCTCTTTCGCAAAGATGGGGGCTGATGCCCCCATCCCCCCAGGTATGATGAACGCCGCCGCCCCCGAAGGGGCGCCCTCGCGGCGGATCAGTGCCTCTCCACATTTTGAAAACAATGTACTGCCCCGCCGTGCCTCGGAGAGGCCCTGAGGCGGGGAGCCATCCCCAAATTCCATTCTCACCCTTTTCATGATCCGGGTGCGAACTGCTGTGTTGCACAAATCATCGGGAGTTACTGAATCGGATGGACTCTGGGAAGCATGTGCGGTCAATCCACCTATATTCCTCCTCGAAAGCGGGATGTCGTGGGAAGCCGCTTTGAAATTCTTCTGCTACAATTTGCTCGTTGCTCCTGTCAAAAATTTAAAACCGGACATTTTTCCTGCGAGATGTGTTCGTTCATTGGGCAATTATGCAACACAGCAGTGTGAATGAGGAGTTCATGTGCGTTTCACCAGAGCAGATGATTGAACCATGGAGAATGCATGCCTGACAAAACTGATAAACCGGCCTGACGATCTCCTGATCGTCTCCTTGTCCGTTACTGGCATACACCATAAGAAGACACAGTACCCTGGATCTTTTGGCCAGGCACTGCTCTATTCTCTCTCGATGAAATCTTTTCTGCAGAGCAGAAAATTATCCCGGCGAGAGAAAGATTCCAGCTATCGGAAAATCCGTTTCAGCGCAAGCACCCGGCACGAGTGCTCGGCAAGCGACGTGAACTGGTACGCCTCGTCAAGCGTCTTTCCTGCGGCAAAGGTCCCGTGCCCTTTCACAATCACCAGTTTTTGTTTTGAAAGAACTGCTGCCACGTTCTCCGCAAGATCCTGCGAACCCGGTGCACCGCCAACTACCGAAATCTCCGGGCAGAACATCTTCCCCTCACTGTCTTCCGGGACAATGGTGTCCATGACCAGCGATGCTGCGATAGCAGCCTGGGGATGGGCATGGACAATTGCCAGGTGGGGTGAGTTTCTGTACACCGCACGATGAACCCGGTACTCGCTGGAGGCATTCTTCGGGACCGTCCCATCAAACGGGACAAAGACAAGCCCGCTGACCGCATCGAGATAATCACCGGTCTGTTTGATGTGAAAACCTTTGTTACCATCGCGGGCGCTCATGTTGCCGAAGTTTCCGCCCACGAGATGCTCGGCAAAAAGCCGTTTTCCTATCCGTTCGAATTCACGAGTATACATTCCTCGCACCTCATCTTCCGGAAATACTTCTTAACGTAATCCACGATATGTGCATGGGTCGATCGATACGGCCAGGCATCTCCGCAGCACGGACACAGAACAGCGGCTTTCGCCGGTTCGGGAACACCAGAGCGCCTGCCCCCCGGCCCGTACAGGCATTCATGACAAAACCGGGCGCGGGATAACTCCTGAAAGAGAAAGCAATCCGCAGCCGCCCCATCCTGCGCTGCCAGCACCGCGAGTCTGCCGGATTTCACCCGGTAAACCCGGTTGCACCGGATCACCGCTCCGGTAACGCCCGCATCACCCCGTCAGATTACCGGGATGGTGCATGGCTCAAGGGGGATGCGTACCGTAAGCCCGCTCACCATTTTCCCCCGGGGTCGAAAGGGAGAGGATCGCACCAGTCATCACCCATCCGAAGGGGCCGGGCCGCTGCGGGATCTTCCCGTATTTTTATCCCTGGTACTGTATGAGTACTACTGTCTGAGTACCTTAACGGAACTGGATGCTGACATCCCGCATCTTGTTGTACCGCGCAATATTGAGCAGGAGCGGGGTTAGGGATTCCACCATGCAGGAGACCGCGAGCGGGCCGGCATCGAACGCCTTGAAGTGGGAGACCTTGTTCACGATCTCCATGACAACTTTCTTTGCCTCGGCATCATCGCTGCAGACCGGCACGGAATATTCCAGTTCCTCGTCAAGGGCTTTCCACTTGTTTGCCGCAATCGTGTTGAATGCAGAACAGAGCCGGGCTTCCTTTGGCAGCATCTCCCTGATCATAAGAGCCGCCGATCCTTCCTGCGGCGGCACGAAGACGAAGTGGTCCGTCTTCTCCATCGGGTTGACCGGGCTCACCACGATCTTGTTCTCGAACCCATGCAGGGAAGACAGCGTACCGGCAACGTGTTTGAAGGGGATTGCAAGGATAACCACATCGGCTGCATCGATTGCACCCTGGTTGGTAACTCCCGTGAGCGAGCAGGGCTCTCCGCGTTTCTTCATCACTTCGCGGCCCATCGTGCAGGTCGCCTCGGCCTTGTCCGCCTCGCGCGATCCCACGATAACATCGAAGAGCGGGGAAAGGCGCATTGCCATACCTTCGCCAATATCCCCGGTTCCCCCGACAATGCCTATCTTCACTTACCCCACCAGCGGCTTCAGGAGGTTTTCAAGCGTCGATATGTCCGTGACACCTTCCATGGACTTGACGATCTTCCCATCCTTCTCGATGACCAGGGTCGGGACAACACGAATCCCGTATTTTTCCGCAAGGTCCATGTGCTGATCCACATCGATCTTCCGGATTTCCACCGCATCACCCATCTTCTTCGCCAGTTCTTCAAGGATGGGCGTCTGCATCTTGCAGGGACCGCACCATGTGGCGAAAAAATCAAACAATACCGGTTTGCTCATTTAAACGTACCCGGAATTGTTGTGGATGAAAAAAAGATAAATCTATTCTATTGTTACTTGGAGAGGATCTGCATGATGATCCTGCCGTATGCGGGACGGGTGATTATCACACCGACGAGCACACCGAGGATCGTGATGATGGCAAAGCCCTTGAGCGTGGAGAGGTCCATCAGGGCAAGCGGCAGCATCGCAATGACGACCGTAGCTGCTGCGGCAACGATGAT
>JBAYMI010000105.1:0-7364 GCA_041663625.1 Methanoregula sp. | reverse complement strand
GTCCTGTACTACCGGTTCAGTAATCTTGACGGTGGCAGTATCGTGATCGTGATCCGGGAGATCGAGAGCTGGTATTACGCGGGGATTTCCGGGCCACTGGAACAGGAACTGGGTATTGCCGATCTGGCCTCCACGGATGATATGACCAAGGAGGATTTCAATGCCCGCATTCCCCGGCACTTTGATTCCCGGATCGACTTCATGTTCGAGATCCTCAAGTCATTCTCCCTTGAGACGGCAGTGCGGAAGAACCAGTCCTTCTCGTTCTTTGTCAACCGCTACCATATCCCGGAGAACCCGGGCGGGTGACTGTTTTTCCGGCCCTGTATGCGGGCAGTTCCTCCCCCTCACCTTTTTGCATTAACGGGGAAGGGGATCTCCAATAGAAACCATTTTTAAAAACATGGCGCCATTCTGTAGTATCTGAATAATCAGAGGTTTTTATGGACAGGTACGTATGCACCGTATGCGGTCATATCTATGACCCGGCGAAAGGAGAACCCAAACTGGATCTTGCCCCCGGAATGGCATTTACGGATCTCCCCGATGACTGGCAGTGCCCGGTCTGTTTTGCTGCAAAGAGTGAGTTTGTGAAGGAGTGAAGAGATGGTTGCACGTGAGATCACAACGGGGATCCACTGGGTCGGGGCGCTGGACTTTGACCGCCGGCTCTTTGATGAACTGATCCCGCTGCCGGATGGTACGAGTTACAACTCGTATCTTATCCGGGGAAGTACAAAGACCGCCCTGATCGATACGGTCGACCCGGCCAAAGAGGAGGAACTGATCGTGAACCTCCTGAAACTCGGCATCGACCGGATCGATTACATTGTCATCAACCATGCCGAGCAGGATCATGCAGGATCCCTTCCCATGGTTATGGAAATGTATCCCATGGCAAAGGTCGTAACCAACGAGAAGTGCCGTGACCTTCTTGTTGCCCTGCTCCAGATCCCGGCAGACGTGGTGCAGGTCATAAAGGACGGGGATACGATTTCCCTCGGTGACCGGACGCTTAAGTTCTTCCTCACACCCTGGACCCACTGGCCGGAGACGCAGGTAACCTTCCTTGTCGAGGACCGGATTCTCTTCCCCTGCGATCTCTTTGGATTCCATACTGCAACGACTGAACTGTTCGTGACAAACGAGGCGGATGCCTACCGGTCGGCGAAACGGTATTATGCCGAGATCATGATGCCCTTCCGTAACAGTATCAGAGGTTATGTCCAGAAGGTCCGCGAGCTCGATCCGGTCATGATTGCGCCCAGCCATGGCCCGATCAACAAGAACCCGAAGTTCATCCTCGATGCCTATGCAGACTGGGTCTCGGACGATGTGAAGAACGTTGTGGTCCTGCCCTATGTATCCATGCACGGGAGCACGCAGAAGATGGTTGACCAGCTGACCGACGCACTTGTACGGCGGGGCGTGAACGTGAAACCGTTCAACCTCACGAAGACCGATATCGGGGAACTGGCATATGCTCTCGTGGATGCGGCAACCGTGGTTGTCGGAACGCCGACCGTCCTCTTCGGCCCTCACCCGCAGGTTGTCTATGCCACCTATCTTGCGAATGTCCTGAAACCCAAGGTGAGGTTTGCTTCGGTGATTGGATCCTTTGGCTGGGGCGGCAAATCGGTCGAGACGATCGTCAAGATGCTGGACCATGTGAAGGTCGAGGTCCTTGAACCGGTGGTTATCAAAGGTGCGCCGGATGAGGCGACGGTCGTTGCGCTCAACCGGCTTGCCGATGACATTGCAAAGAAACACAAAGAGATTGGAATCCTTTGAGGAATGGAGAATGATGTTATGACAAAGATGCTTGAGATTTACAAGTGCGGCGTATGTGGAAATATCACTATGGTTGTCAGCCCTTCGGGTGGCACCCTTGTCTGCTGCGGTCAGCCTATGAACCTCCAGGTGGAGAAGACGGAGGACGCGGGAAAGGAAAAGCATGTCCCCGTTGTTGAGAAGACCCCGCAGGGCATCCGGGTGAAACTCGGGTCGATCCCTCACCCTATGGAGGAGAAGCACTATATCCAGTGGATCGAGGTGATCTCCGGCGATTCTCTCTCGGTGCAGGGACTTAAACCCGGCCAGAAACCAGAAGCGGAGTTCAGGGTACCCCCGGATGCCCGGATAAAAGTGCGGGCATACTGCAATATGCACGGGCTCTGGACCGACAAGGCATAGGCGGCCCCCTCCCTCTTTTATAGCGATGTCCCGGGCAAACACTAATAGAGCACGAGCGGCAACCCAATAGTGATGCGCCGGCTCGGGTACCTCTCCACGATCATCGCGGATCTCGGGGATATTTGTACTTTCGTTGCTCCGGTGACCGCCGTTCCCCTGATCGTTGCGATCCTCTTCTCTGAATGGGAGATGCTCCTCCCGATGGCAACGGTGCCGGTAATCTTTCTTGTCGCCGGGCTGCTCCTCAAAAAACTCCCCCGCAGCCGGCAGGGTGGCCGTCTCTCCACCGCCATGTGCTCGGTAGCGCTCTTCTGGTTTGCCTGTGCCGTGGTGAGCGGTATCCCGTTCATGCTCGGCCTGAACATGAGTTTTACGGATGCGGTTTTTGAGGGTATGGCCGGCTGGACCGGCACCGCGTTTTCGATGATCCGCTCGCTCGACACCGCTCCCTATACCCTTCTCTTCTGGCGCTCCTACATGCAGTGGGTAGGCGGGATCGGGATCATCGCATTCTCGGTTGCCCTTGCCAGCAGCACGGGACTTTTCCGGTCAAAACTGCCCCGCAGCGAGGGCCGGGAAGAGCCCCTGCTGCCCAGCATAGTGGCCGCCGGGCGCTCGCTCTGGAAGATCTATGCGGTGCTCACGTTCTGTGCCATCGGGCTGATCCTGTTCACCGGGCTCTCGCTCTGGGAGTCGGTGAACCTTGCCCTCTCGGCGATCTCGACCGGGGGGTTTACCCTGCACGGGGAAGGAATCCTGTATTACAACAATGTTGCGCTGGAACTCCTGCTGATTCCGATCATGATCGCAGGGGCCCTCCCTTTCAAACTGTACTTCCTGATCGCACAACACCGCCGCTGGAGCCTCTTTGGCGACGAGCAGGTGAAACTCTTCTTCCTCTTCCTCCTTCTGGGAACTGCGGTGCTGACGTACGATCTGATCTATTTTGCTGATCTCGACATGGCCACGGCAGCCGGGGAGGGTTTCTTCATGACCGTGTCCGCGCTGACCAGCACCGGGTTCCAGATCGTGGATATCCAGAACTGGGCGGGAGTGACCCTGCTCTTCCTTGCCATGCTCACCTTTATCGGAGGAGCCGCCGGCAGCACCGCCGGGGGCATCAAGCTGGACCGGGTAGCCTTTTCCGTCCGGGCGCTTCTCTGGTGGTTCCGGCGGCTGTTTGTGAGCGGGAAGGTGCTTGTGCCGTTCAGGATCGAAGGACGGGTGATCCCCAAGGCAACCGCAGAACTGGAGACGGCAAAGAACATGCTGATCATCCTTCTCTCCGTTGTCATCATCTTTGTTGCGTCCCTTGCTGTACTCCAGTATCACCTCACCACCTATTCCCTGACGGAGATCGTCTTTCAGGTGGTCTCTGCCTTCTCGACATGCGGTATCAATATCGGGTATGTCACCCCGGACATGCCGGTCATCTCAAAATGGATCTTCATTCTCGTGATGTGGATTGGGAGGCTGGAAGTGATCCCGGTTGTTATCCTCTTCTTTGCCCTGATCAGGGGTCCCGAATAACACCGGTGTTTCGTTTAACCCGGTGTTACATGCCGGCAACAAACCGGCTGGTGATGATAACGCATCCGAGCCAGATCCCGTATGCCCCTCCGAGACTCTCCAGGAATCCCAGCCGGTTCATGAGAAAATAGAGGGTTATAAGAAATGCGAGCGATGGGATGGCGAAGAAGAATGTCCCCAGGACCAGTTGCCGGGTTGTCGCTATGCCGGCGTCGTTATACGTGAAGAGGAATGCAAGGGTGGTGATGATGGGGGCTGCGGCAAGGATACCCCCGTATTTCGGGTTTACCTGCTGTGCAATATAGGTCACACCGACAATAATGCTCCCGCCGGCAATGAACTTGAGCAGCGTGTGCAGGTACTCCATACCAGGTACGATCATCGTTTCCGATGATGAAATATTCTATCCGTGTCCGGGCCGGGAACCCGTGAAGCAGGATGGCCGGACTACCTCTAAACCTGCATCGAACACAAGTTTACTTTTGTTAACATCAGGAGATCTAATATAAATTGCCGCCCTAGTGTAGTGTAATGAAGCAGATCGCCCTGTACGGGAAAGGGGGTATCGGCAAATCCACCACATCGGCAAACCTTTCGGCCGCACTCTCCGGCAGGGGGCTTTCGGTCCTGCAGATCGGCTGCGATCCCAAGCGGGACAGCACCCGGATGCTGATGCAGGGACGGTTTATCCCCACGGTGATGGACCTCGTCCGGGTTCGTGGCGAGGCCGCTATCTCGCTCCCCGATGTTGTCTTCACCGGGTTCAATGGTATCCGCTGTGTCGAAGCCGGGGGGCCTGAACCCGGTGTCGGGTGTGCCGGCCGGGGGATCATCGCCACCTTCCAGATACTCGAGAAATTCGGTGCCCTGGAAGGGGACGTAATCGTTTACGACGTGCTTGGCGATGTGGTTTGCGGGGGATTTGCCATGCCGATGCGGGAAGGGTATGCCCAGGAGATCTACCTGGTCACCTCCGGCGAACTGATGTCCCTGTACGCAGCCAATAATATCTGCAAGGCGGTCCAGCGGCTCGCGTCCCGGGCAAAGAGCAAATGCCGGTTGGGCGGCGTGATCTGCAATGCGAAAGGCCAGCCTCGTGAAGAAGAACTGGTCGCTGAGTTCGCCCGCCGGGTGAACAGTGCGATGATACAGTACATCCCCCGCGACCATATCGTGCAGCAGGCCGAGGTGAACCGGCAGACCGTGATCGAGTACAGCCCCGGTTCAGCGCAGGCAGAATATTATCGTTCTCTTGCGCAGCGCATCATGGAGAACACCCGGATGACAATTCCCACCCCCCTTGAGATCGATGACCTCGAATCCCTTGCCCGTGAATTCATCTAGGCTCGGCGGCTGTACGCTCACCGGCGCAATCTCGGTGACGTCCCATGTCCGTGACGCAGTCACCATTATCCATGGTCCGAAAGGATGCAGCCACCATAACGTATCGCTCCTGCATGCCAGCTGGCTTGACAACGACCATGCCCTCCTGCCGGAACTGGTCTCTACCGGTCTTTCGGAAACCGAGGTCATCTTCGGGGGGGAAGAGTTGCTCCGCCAGGCAATCAGGCATGCCTCCGGGCATGAAGTACGTGCGATCTTCGTCCTCTCTACCTGTATTGTCGATACGATTGGCGATGATGTCGTTGCGGTCTGCTCGGAGGAGTACGGGGTTCCGGTCATTCCGGTTCCCACGGCAGGATTTCTCGGGGGGACCTTCCACGACGGGGTGAATAACGCCCTCATCGCCCTTGCGGCAACGGCTATGCCATGCCAGAAAGATCGCGGCATCAATATCATCGGGGAGATGAACCTCGAGTACGAGGTTGAGGAGAACTATGCGGAGATCGCCCGTCTCCTCTCCCTGCTGGGCCTGAACGTGAACCTGCGCTTTGTGCACGATGTAACGTACGACCAGTTCGCCCGGCTCGGGGCAGCGCAGCTCAATATCCTCCGGAGCCCGGCACTGGTGCCGGTAGGGGAGTACCTGAAAGAACGGTTCGGGACCCCCTACCTCCCCTCGTTCCCCCACGGCCTCTCCGGCACCCTCTCCTTTATCCGGTCGGTTGCCGGTGCCTGCGGTATTGACGGTCAGGCTGCCGCTTCCGGGGAATGCAGGCGGCAGGAAGAACTGATAGCCGGTTTTGCCGATCTTTCCCACGCACCGGCTTCCCTGGAACCCACCCATGCCGGAACCGATGAGATCCTGGTTGCCGAGGAACTGGCTGCAGCACTGGATCTTGCGGCCGGTACTCCGGAAAACAACGCCCGCCTTCCGGTCAGCGCTGCCATCGGGACGGCCGGGACCCGGAGGATGCTCCACCGCTGGAGGCGGGCGATCCATGCCTGAATGTAACAATCCCCTCTGGCCCTGCGCCATGACCGGTGCCGCAGCCTGCCTTGCCGGGTTTGATGGCATCGCCGTTGTCATCCACGGGTCCAGCGGGTGCTACTATTACCCAACAACTCTCCTCCACGCCCCGCTCCATGGCACGTTCATCTGCGAGGAAGATGTCATCTTTGGATCGGAGGGCCGGCTCGTGGAAGTTATTGACGGGCTTGCAGGAACCGGCAAGAGGATCGCGGTGATAACGACCTGTGTCCCTGCTATCCTTGGGGAAGATATCAGGTCCATGCTTGACGGTCACGACGTGATCCTTGTCGACAGCCCGGGATTCTCCGGGGATGTCGAGACCGGGTATGGCAAAGCCCTTGCGATGCTGGAGCCCGGTATCGATCCCGCATCCCCGGGTGTGAATATCGATGGGGTATGCCTGTTCGACCCGTTTGCCGCGGGAAATGAGCAGGAGGTCCGGCGATTGTTCGCCATGGCATCGGTTCCGGTCGGGACCGTATTCTCTCACGATCGGCTCGACCGGGCATTTCACGCCGCGGCATTTACGGTTGGGACCAACGGGGACTTTCCCTCGGGTATCGGGGAGCACCTGGGCGGGATGCTGGGGTTTGACGAGATCAGGACCACGTTCACGAGAATAGGGGAGGTCATTGACGGAGCAGTGTGCGATCCGGTCTTTGCGGAACTGGACCAGCAGGAGGAACGGATCGTCAGGGCATGCGATAAATACCTGCACCGGTACGATCCCCCGGTTGCTGCCATCTTTGCAGGATCCTCATACGCAGCGTTTGCTGCCCGGGTGCTCGGGCAGTACCTGGATGCGGAGATCTGCTGTACCGGCATTCGCACCTGTCACGGTGCTGCAGCTACGGGGATGGTTGAGGCATCCGGCCTTTCGCGGGTGAAGGAACTCATCCATACCCACAACCCGGATCTGGTTATAGGATCCTCGTTTGAACGCTCTGTGTGCGGGAATGCGGCTTTTGTCGGTATCATCCCCCCTCTCCGGGGGAGCATTCTCCTGGCTCCGGCACCGCGTGCGGGCATCAACGGGACCCTCTCGTTTGTCGAGCAGGTACTGAATGCCTGCATGGATAAAAAAATCTAAACCTGTTTTTCCTCCCCCTCTTCGTCGGCAGATCACTTTCACCCTGCGCACGGTGGGGGGTTATATACCCTCTGCGGCAACGCCAGTATACGACAGAAAGGTGGTCGTGTATGATGGAAAAAGCAGGGTATCTCCAGCAGACAAGGTCGCAGGCATTTGACCAGGATGGCGTGTCCC
>JBAYMI010000104.1:0-7412 GCA_041663625.1 Methanoregula sp. | reverse complement strand
GCCGAGATCTCGACCCTGATCGTGCAGGGCCGGTTCAAGACCTCGGACTACGTGGGGATGTTCTACGAGGCCTGCCCCGAGGCATACGAGTGCAAGCCCGGCAAGATCTCCAGCGAGAAGTTCCCGTTCCTCAAGAACGCGGTCTTCATGGGCGACATCCCGTACAACGGCATGTACATGTGGGAAGACTTCCTGAAGAAGGCCGACGTCATCACGATGGACGATATCCTGGAGCGGGGCGAAGGGCTCTCGTTCGACGACCCGATCAACATCCAGTACACGAGCGGCACCACGGGATTCCCCAAGGGCGTTGTCCTCACCCACCATTCCGTCCTCAACAACGGCTTCATCATCGGCGAAGGCATGGGATTTACCGAGAAGGACCGGCTCTGCATCCCCGTCCCGTTCTACCACTGCTTCGGCATGGTCCTTTCCAACCTGGCCTGCGTCACCCACGGCACGACCATGGTGCTGCCCGCCCCGACCTTCGATGCCGAATCGGTCCTCCAGACCATAGAGAAGGAGCGGTGCACCGCAGTGCACGGCGTCCCTACCATGTTCATTGCCGAGCTCTCGCACCCGAACTTTGCAAAATACGACCTGCGGACCCTCCGCACCGGCATCATGGCCGGGTCCCCCTGCCCGATTGAAGTGATGAAACAGGTCAACACGCAGATGCACATGAGCGAGATCGTGATCGTGTACGGCCAGACCGAGACAAGCCCCGGTGTCACGATGACGACCACGAAAGACCCGGTCGAGCGCCGGGTCACCACGATCGGGCGGGCGTTCCCGCACACCGAGCTCAAGATCATCGACCCCAAGACCGGCAAGATCGTCCCGCATGGCGAGATCGGCGAGATCTGCGCACGCGGCTACTGCGTCATGAAATGTTATTACAACAACCCGTCAGCAACTCATGCCACGCTCGACAAGGATCACTGGAACCACACGGGCGATCTCGGCACCATGGACGAGGAGGGCTACTTCAAGATCGTGGGCCGGTTAAAGGACATGGTGATCCGGGGCGGGGAGAACATCTACCCGCGCGAGATCGAGGAGTTCCTGCACCACCACGAGAAGATCTCCGATGTCTACATTGTCGGTGTCCCGGACGTGAAATATGGCGAGGAGCTCTGCGCATGGGTGAAGACAAAACCCGGCCAGGCCATGACCGAGCAGGACGTCAAGGATTTCTGCAAGGGGAAGATCGCCCACTACAAGATCCCGCGGTACGTCATGTTCGTCAACGATTTCCCGATCAATATCTCCGGCAAGATCATGAAGTTCAAGATGCGGGACGAGTCGATCAAGGTGCTCGGCCTCGAAGAGGCTGACAAGGTCCTGACCGCGTAACCGCACCCCCTTTTTATTTCTCATTTTTTCACCCCTCCGGCCAATGCCGGATCCCCATGATCCGGTTGTTCCTCCCCCTGCCGATCTTCTTACGAAAAGGCTTTGTGAACGGACTGCCACACCATGCAGTACATGAAGAACAATCTGGTGGTGCCGGTCTGCCTGCTCATCCTGGTCCTGGCTGCAACAGTACTTGCGGGATGCGTATCGCCCTCTTCGGAGATCGTATCCCCGAAGACCCGGGTCACGATGGCAGATACCGTGAAGGCAGCCGATTGCTTCTTCCGGGTCAATGATTCCGCACATACGGAGAGCAGGGGATCATCCCGGCAGCTCACCGTAACCGGGTATATCAGCAATACCTGTACCCAGCCCATGGAGAACATGGCAGTCCGCGGAATATTCTATGACAAGAGCGGGAAAGCGTTTGCTTCTGCCGAGACCGCTGTCGGCCATGTCGGGTACCATGACATTGTCCCGTTCACCCTCTCGGCCAACACCCGGTACCCGGACCTCTACACCTACACGTTACAGCCGGTGATCCGGGACCAGCGGGCATTGTTCTGACGGGATGGACTGCCCGGCCAGACAGGGAGATACAAGAGATACGTCAGCCCGGCCAGGAACAGGCAGGAGGACACTTAAAAAAACACTTATTTTCTCCCGGCATTCGCCGGAGCGTTAATTCCCTCCGCAAGCGTTACCTTTTCACTCTCGTGAATTCAGGCCGGAACGACCGGAGGATCCCCGGCGGTCAACGCACGGGGTAACAAGGGTAATCCATCTGCACCTGGATCTTCTCCCTCGCATCCTTCCCGGCAATCTTCTCGCAGAGATAGAGTCCAAGATCGATGGATGAGGTAACCCCGCCGGCCGTTATGACCTGCCCTTCATCAACGATCCGGTCGGCCGACACCTCCCCTGCGAAATGGTTCAGCACGCTCATCAGCTGCGGATGCGTTGTTGCTCTCCGGGTGCGCAGCAGGCCGGCAGCACCTATCAGCAGCGAACCCCCGCAGACTGCTGCAAGGGTGGTTTTCCCTGATGCGACCGCGATCCAGCGCAGGAATGCCGGATCCTTCATCAGTTCTTTGATCCCGTCGCCGCCGGGGATGATCACGTAATCATAGGCTGAAAGGTCTCCTGCAACCCGGTCCGCGACAAGGACGGCCCCCTCGACTGACCTTACCTGCTCCTTCCGGGCACAGAGATCATAGGTAAGATCGGGAAGGAATCCCATGGTCTTCAGCCGGGTAAGGGGATCGTATGCCCCGGCAAAATCCAGCAGCGTTAAGTTGTCGTAAATCACAAAGGCGATCTTCATGGCGTATCTTCCCCCGGGGTGGCGGGGCCGGTTGCATGCAGCCCCGTTCGCGTAATCCGTCCAGTACGTATTGGCCGGACTTACTCATTGAATTTTTTATACAACCGGTTTGCGGCGAACTGGAAGACCAGGATGAAGAGGCAGATCATCACGATATCGATGACGGGATTGAAGTGGGTTTCCGCGCTGAACGCCGCATGGATCAGGTCGTTTCCGTACGTGAGCGGGGAAAGGTACGTGACGAACCGGACTGACTCGGGAATCTGGGAGAGGGGAATGAACACCCCGGAGATGAAGATCAGGGGGAGCCGCACGAGGTTCAGCATGGACATGATGTCGCCGGGGCTTTCCGTGGGATACGCGGCAAAGAGGGTTCCCATGGTTGCAAAACAGAACGAGGTGAGGATAAGACCCACGATGAGAGGGGCGATGCTCGTGATCGGGGCGGGGAAGAGGATGAGCCCGACGATGAGCGGGACGAACGCAATACCCATGCTGTACAGGAACCCGCTCAGGCTCTCGCCAAGGACCACCGCATGAAGCGAGATGGGAGCCGAGAGGAGCCGGTCAAATGTCTTCATCCGCCGTTCGATGGGAATGGATACGGGCTCGATGGAGGATGCCGAGAAGAGGATGGTGATGGCAATGAGCCCCGGGATCATCACCGACGGCTCTCCAGGCCTCCCGACCGCAAAGGCAAGGAACATGAAGAGGGGGAAGAGCATGCCGGAGACGATGATGTTCGGCTTGATGTAGTAGATGAGCATGTCCTTTTTCGCGATCGCCCAGGCTGCGGTCAGTTCGTTGCAGAGCTGCCCGCAGCGGTCTGCCAGTTCAGTCAACGGTCTTCACCCCCTTTGTCCGGATATCCAGGCCGGTGAGCCGGATAAAAACGTCTTCGAGACTGGGGCCGGGGGTATTGACACTGATGACCCGGCCCCCGCGCCCTGCGGCAAAGGCCATGATCCCCTCGATTACGGCCGGCGGGTCCTCGGTGATGAGCCGGAACTTGTCCCCCTGTTTCACCACTTCGGTGACCCCGGGGATCTGTTCCAGGTCTTCTGGTTCCGGTGCCACCGGGAGATCGAACGCTGCTTCCACCGACTGGACGCTCTGGATCGTCTTCTTGAGCCGCTCGGGAGAATCTATGGCTGCGATGTGGCCACGGTTGATGATCGCCACCCGGTCGCACGCAAGGTTTGCCTCCTCGATATTGTGCGTTGTGAGAAAGACCGTGACGCCCTTCTCGTTGAGGTCGCGGATAACGTCCCGGATGATCAGGTTGCTCTGCACGTCGAGGCCGGACGTCGGCTCGTCCAGGAAGAGGAGCCGGGGATCATTGATGAGACCCATGGCGAGCGTCAGCCGCCGCTTCATTCCTTTCGAGAACCCGTTCGCCTTGTCGTCCTTCCGGTCCGAAAGCCCGAAGAGGTCGAGCAGCTCCGATCCCCGCTTCTCACGCTCCGCTCTCCCCACGTGGTACAGCTCTGCGGCAAACATAAGGTTCTGCCAGGCGGTCAGGTCCG
The DNA here is from genome assembly GCA_041663625.1 of Methanoregula sp. GTDB lineage: Archaea > Halobacteriota > Methanomicrobia > Methanomicrobiales > Methanospirillaceae > Methanoregula. Next base: position 3,206 of record JBAYMI010000104.1, on the reverse strand, counting down.
TGTAGATGTTGGAGGTCTCGTGTACGATCCCCATCTGCCTGCGGGCGGCAATCGTCTCCCGCACGATATCCCTGCCGAAGATCCGGGCAGTCCCTTCCGTGGGTGCAGAAATCCCCGTCAGGATGCGGATGGTCGTGGTTTTCCCGGCGCCGTTCGGGCCGAGAAACCCGAAGGTCTCCCCGACCTTCACGGAAAAATCTACCTTCGTGAGAGCCTGGATAGTACCAAACCGCTTCGAGAGCGAGAGGGACTCAATGGCGTACATGACCGGTCCACCTGGTGCTTTGAGTTCTCTGTACCCCGGGAATCTATTTATGCCTGTATCCTTTCGGCCGGGAAAAAAAGGGAATTGCCGTTACTGCACAAGTGCCTAGAGAATACCAAACCACGCGATATAGGACGTCGCTATCATGATTATCAAAAGCACGATCAGGATCTTGTACCCGCACGTCGGGCAGATCCTGAGAAACGACGGGTTCTCTTCATGGACATAGGAGGTTTTACAGAACCGGCAGGCTTTTGCTGCATCCGTTTTTACCGGGTTTCCGGATTCCTTGTGATCGTGGTGCTCAAAAGAGTCATGAGTCATATTCCGTTTTTTGGATGCAGGGAGGTAAAAGAGTGTCGGAATGGACTGCCTGCGGAATTTTCCGGAACCCGGTTACCGTCCGCTCTTTTGCAGGTTCCGGATCAGCCCGGCAACCCGGTCCTTTGCTTCAGCAGTGGCAGGCCCATCCCGCTCGATCGAGAGCATAACGATATCTCCTTCGCGGCAGCCCGGAGGCAGGAGGGGGAGGGGGAGGGAGAACCGCAGGGGTTCGTCCGTGCGCAGGATGAGGACTGCAATCCCCTCTTCGATGCGATCGATGGTGGCCTTCATGCGGAAACATCCTCCCCTTCCTCATCGATGATGGTGCCTGCGCCATCACGGAGGATGGCGACATCGCCGCTGTTGCCCCAGACCGGTGACGACAGTCCCCTGTAGAGCGCCGTGTCGTTCATGGTGCCGCTGCCGGTAAACACCGTGACCGATGATGAGGGGAGGAGGACTACCGCGGGGAAGGTGTACGGGTACGAACCGGTCCGGTCGGAGAGGGTCCAGCCGGCTATGAACACCGGGCCATCGCCCCGGTTGGTGATCCGGACCCATTCCCCGTTCAGGTTCTCCCGGTCATCGCCCGGGGAATTGAACTGCGTGGCGCTGATGAATACCGAGGACGCGTTGCCCAGCTGGATCGCCGGCAGGGTGGACGGGATCGTTACATTGGCAGGGATGGACGGGACGATCGCCGATGCATTAAGGGAGATCGCCTGAAGCGCAGCGGGGGTGGTTGTCGCAGTCGTTGGTATGCTCGTGGCAACAGTCGTGGCCGCTGCCGGTGTACTCCAGATATCGGTCCCGCTGTTCTCCGTGGAGACCGAGTAGGATATCCCGTTGCTCCGGACAAGGATAGTCCCGTCGCGATCCGTCCGGTATACCGTTACCCCGGCACCGGAAAGCCGCTGGAGCGTTGCATCGTGAGGGTGCCCGTAGGGATTGTCACTGGCAAGACTGATGATGGCAACCTCGGGGCTGACCCGGGAGAGGAACGCTGCCGAAGTCGATGAGCTGCTCCCGTGGTGGCCCAGCTTGAGGATCTGCGCATCGAGCGGGTAACCGCTCTTTGCCAGTGCAGCCTCCGTCTCCCCGCCAAGATCTCCCGTGTACAGGATGTTCACCGTGCCGTACGATACCCGCAGGACCACCGAGTTCTGGTTCGGGTCGTCGTTCAGCCGCTCATGGGGAGGCGAGAGCACGAGGATTCGGAGCAATGGATCGAGGTCAATGGTCTGGCCCTGCTCTGCAACCTGGTACGGGATTTTCTTCTTCTCAATCTTCAGGAGAAGTTTCTCGTAGATCGTGGATGTGGAGGGTACGCCGGCATCCAGCACGGTACCGACCGGGAATGTATCCAGCACAGCCAGAATCCCGCCGATATGGTCCGAGTGCGGGTGCGTGAGAACAAGGAGATCGATCCGGGTCACGCCCAGTTTTTCCAGGTCAGCGATAACCCGCTCGCCCATCTCGGTCTCACCGGCATCGATCAGGATGGTCGTGTTCCCGAAGAGTATCAGCTCGGCGTCGCCCTGCCCGACATCGAAGAAATAGGCTGCAAGTTTCCCGTCCTTGACAGGCGCCTGGGTGAGACCCGGCGAGGTGCCGGGCAGGTTCGTGCATCCGGCGGCAAAAAGAACCGAGGCGAGTAAAAGAATGATGCAGGTCGTCGCCGCTGCACGGTTTAATTCTCTACGGGGATTCATAGAGATCAGGAGGGCTGTGCCCGTTTCACGAGCCCGAATGCTGCCTCTGTTGCCCCGTTCAGCACTTCGGCCTCATCGGGGATACCGCGGTCGAGCATGAGGATCCTGCCGTTGCAGATGGTGGTCTCGACCGTATACCCATTGCAGGCATAGACCAGGTTCGAGGTCGCATTGTGGAGCGGGACATTGCAGGCATCCCGGTTGCTGACCAGGATAAGGTCGGCCGGAGTCCCGGCCGCGAGCCGCCCGGTCGGGAGGCCGAGCGCCTTTGCCCCGTTTGCCGTTGCCATGGCAAGGGCCTCCGGTGCCGGCAGGATCGTGGGATTGTTCCAGAAAAATTTCTGGAGGAGAGCTGCGAACTTCATCTCCTCGAACATGTCGAGGTTGTTGTTGGAGGAGCAGCCATCGGTCCCGAGACTGCAATTCACACCCGCGGCCTTGAGCCCGGGGTAGGGCATTGCCCGGTTGGTGGCGAGTTTCATGTTGCTCACCGGGTTATGGGCCACAGAGACGCCGCGCTTCCCGAGCAGCTGGCACTCGGCCTCGTCCAGCCAGCAGCAGTGGGCTGCCACCGTCTGCGGCGTAAGGATGCCGCACTCGTCGAGGTGGGCGGCCGGGCGCTTTCCGTACTGCGCAACGCAGTCGTTCACTTCCTTCTCAGTCTCGGAGAGGTGGATATGGATACCGCACTTCTGTGCTTTTGCATATTCAGCGCACCACTTCAGCCCTTCGGGGGAGCACGTGTAAGGCGAGTGGGGGCCGACCGCGAACCTGATCCGCGGGTTGGCGAGGGTGCGGATGTGAGCTGCCAGCTGCTCGGTGGCCTTGCATTCGGCCTCGCGCTTCTCCGCGTTCGCGAGATCGATGAACCCGTACGAGAGCGTGGCCCGGATACCGGCCTCGTC
>JBAYMI010000103.1:0-7420 GCA_041663625.1 Methanoregula sp. | reverse complement strand
TTTTTAGCGCTGAGGGGGAGATTTGAACTCCCGAGTCCTTTCGGACACAGGTTTAGCAAACCTGCGCCATACCAGGCTTGGCTACCTCAACAGAGGAATCTCGCATCTTCTCAGACACTCGCAGCGGATAGTCGCTGCTCCATGAATGGTGCTTTATTATATGGTAAGGGTGGGGTAATAAGTGTTACGGAGAAGTGAACCTCCACAAGGAGGTGAACTTATAGAAAATTTCCTGTTAGGGAAATCTTCGAACTACTCACTCTGCCAAAGGCAGACTACCCCACAAGGTTCACACATCGCACTATAATAATACAGTTCGATGTGCTACTCATTGCCGTACCTTGTATCTAAGTATGTGCTGCTTTGTATATGACACTCCCTGATCCGTGGCGGTATGTACCATAGAAGTAGCATTCATCGCTAACACGGATAACTCACGGTAATTGCGAAAGCGTCCAAATGCTGCTAAATACCGTGGGTGCCCTCTCGATGTAAAAACTGCCCGCCCGGTCCTGCAAATAGAGAGTGAAATGGTATTGGTCTCACAGCAATGAGACAGAAATCAGTAGGCTATAACCTTCAGTTCCGGTATTTTTTCGAAATGCCGGTCGCGGGTGATGATCTCCCCGTCGTTACACAGTGTTATAGCTGCAATCGCTTCATCAAAATCCCCGATAGGAGCACCGGCAATGCAGAGTCCCGCAGCGATCCTGCCAAATACCGGGTATACCGTTTCATCGAGCGGCAGCAGGTTGAATAATTCCAGGATCTTATCTGCTTTCTCCACGTTCATGCGGTTCCCTGAAACATATGCTCCTTTGTACAGTTCCATGGCAGTTATCACGGTGGTGGAAAGGGCGATACCCTGGCACTCATACTCATTATACCGCCGCAGTGCTGCAGGGTCCCGTCTCATCATGTCGATGAGGAACGAAGTATCTGCAACAGGCATCAGAACTTAACCTCACGCAGCGTTGCTGTCCGCATCTCCCGGGAGACTTTTTCCACCGAGTCCGCAAGTTCGGTACAGTCCCCGAGTTCGGCAAGTACATCAGACAACCTGCGCTTTACCGGATAATATTTCACAATCACTTCAGAGAAACTCGTTCTCTCGTCTTTCTTGAGCGCACGCAACCGCTCGTAAGCATCTTCGGTGATGCTGATAGTCTTCGTGGCCATAATCACACTGTGTATGTATGTGTATTTAATCATAGGTGTACCGGAGGTTATCCAGCCAAACCCCCAACAAATGAACGGACAGAATAAAACCTGCATGAGACAGGTAGGGGGTCGGGCACATTATTTCAGATCCGCATAACACCGGTCTTCCAGGGGATTCTTCACCGTAAAATTTCAAAATTTTCACATTCCCAAAGCCCCCCGCCCGTACAAAAAAGTGGTCCGACCCCCTACACCCCCACCGCTTTTTTTCATATAAACCGGGCAGTTACACGAAGAGAAATGAGCACAATCCGACAATTTTTGGCATGAGGGGGTCGGAGGGAGTAAAAGAGTAAGGAGGGCGGCACGGAATCCGGTAACCGGATCCGTCCGTTCGCCACGACCAGGACCGGCCCGGGTTCCCTACCCAAGCTCGAACGTGGTGACTCCGAAGATCTCGTCAAGCGGGAGCGGGACGGGATCCTTTGTGGAATAGAGCCGGGCGGTGAAGAAGACCGGGTCCATCTCACGGTCCTTCACGAGAGCACCTGCATCCGCATTCGGGACCGGGATATCAAGGTAGAACGGCTCCCCGGGTATCCCCGCAATGAGCCCGCCGAGGATGAGGTCCGCGGTTGCCCGGTTGCGGGCAAAGAGCGGCCCGATCTTGTACCCGTTAAAGCAGGCTCTCCGGACACCGTACCCGAGGATTGCGCCTGTCTCATCAAGCCGTGCAAGACCCCTGTGCCCCGGCTGGCTGATCCAGGACCGGAGGAACTGCTCGCGGCGGGCGGGGAAGTGTTCCGCATCGAATGCGGCAAGGGAGGTGAAGTTCACGTCCCGGACCGGCACGAGCCCGACGGGCATCGTTCCCCCACCGGTGCCCTGGTACCGGGCATTGTTGTAGTGCAGGGTGAGGCCCATCTTCTTCTTGTACTTCTCCACCATCGCGACAACCCCGTCCACGCCAACAATGCGCGACCCGGCGTGGCGCATCGCGAACCGGCACAACTCCATCCCGATCCCGATTTCACGGTGCACCGGATCCACGATATAGAAACCGGCAAACGCGAACCGGTCATCGTAGTTGACCACCGAGACCGTGCCAACGATCTTCCCGTCCGCTTCAGCACAGAAGAATCCCTCCGGATCGGCAGAGTAAAAACATTCAGCATCGGCCCGCCCGGGATTCCAGCCTTCATTCGCGGCCCATTCCACAGCAGTGCCAACCTCCTCCCGGGTCATGGTCCGGAACCGTACATCGTCTTTCACGGGCATCTCATCACCGGGATATTAGCGGGAGAACTACATACGCGTGACGGATCGATGGACGGGGTTCATTCACGATACGTGTGCGTTCAATACATCCCGTCCTCTATCCATTATATGACCGTACCCCATGCGCCGAATATAAGAGATCGGCGGGATGTCCGGGTGATGAAAAGGTATGATTCCCGTATGAAAGTCAACAGATGGTTCATGGTGTCAGGATTGCTGGTCCTGGTGGTAGCAGCCATTGCCGGCTGCACAGACACATCGCCAGCAACCCCCTCCGCAAACACCGTTACCGCAGACAATGCCGGCATGAGTGGCGGCACTATGCCCGGCAGCGGCCCCTCGGGGGGAATACCTCCTGACGGTAACTCATCGTCCCGCGGCATGGGGCCGGGCGGAGCGCCGCCGGGAGACAGGGGGCAGGAAGGCACTGCCGGTTCCTCCGGGGGCATGGGAGCTCCCGGGGGCAGCAGTTCCGGCTCGTCATCGTACACGTTCAGCGGCACCTACACCCTTGACGGCGGAACCGCAGCAGAATCCAGCGCGAAGTACACTTCCAGTACAAAAGATATGTCCGCGGTCTACGTCGCCAATGGCGGCGACCTGACGCTCACCAACCCGACCATCATCACCACCGGTGAGACTTCATCGAACGATGCCAGCAGTTTCTACGGCCTCAATGCGGCGGTTCTCGCCTCTGGCGGAGGCAAGGTGACCATTAACGGCGGCAGTATCACCACGAGCGGCAGCGGCGCCAATGGCGTATTCCCGACCGGGACCGGATCGACCATCGTCCTGAACGGGGTCAGCATCAGGGCGACCGGCGGCGGGGGCCATGGAGTCATGGCAACGAACGGCGGCACCCTGGTCCTCACCGATGTCGATATCGATACTACCGGGGCCAACAGCGCACCCCTTGCAACGGACCGCGGCAGCGGTACCGTGACTGCTACCCGGGGAACGATCATCTGCTCCGGCACGGACTCGCCGGCGATATACTCGACGGGAGCGATCACGATCACGGATGCAACGGCTACCGCAACCGGTTCGGAGGCAGCAGTCATCGAAGGCTTCAACTCCATCATCCTGGAAAATACCTCGCTGACCGGCGGGGTGGCAAAGACCGGCGGTACCATAATCTACCAGAGCATGTCCGGCGACGCTGATGCCGGGACAGGGACATTCACGATGGACGGCGGTTCCTACACGTCAACGGCCGGCCCGGCATTCTTCATCACGAACACGAACGCCGTGATCACGCTGAACAGCGTGAAGGTCACCAGCAACTCGGACACGTTCATCAGCGCAGCAGGAACCACCCGCTGGGGCACCTCCGGGAGCAACGGCGGAGCAGTAGCCTTCACCGCTGACAATACCTCCCTGACCGGCTCGCTCATCACCGACAGCATCAGCTCGATTGACGCGACCCTGAAGAACGGCGCATCGCTGACGGGCGCCATCAACTCTGCAGCACTGACGCTGGACTCTGCCAGCACGTGGACCGTGACCGGGAATTCAGCCCTGACGACACTCTCCGATGCCGGCGGGATCTCGGGTACCAGCATTACGAACATCTGCGGCAACGGCCACACCGTGACGTATGACGCAAGCCTTGCCGGCAACACTGCGCTCGGCGGGCAGACGTATTCCCTTGCCAACGGGGGAACGCTCACCCCGAAGTGAGCCAGCAGGCTGCACAGCGTGCAGCTGCATCATTCTCTTTTTTATCGCCGGGGAATAAGACCCGGCAAACGGGACAGGGTAAGAACCGTGACCCGGCCTGGAGCCAGGACACTAAAAAAAGGGAGATACGATCGGATTCCGGATCAGAGCGCGTTGACCAGCGACCGCCGGGTGACAACGCCTGCCAGCTTGCCTTTGTCCATCACCGGGAGAGAACTGATATTCTTCTTCAGCATCAGGGCAATGGTGTCGGCTACCTTTGCCGTCCGTTCCACTGAGATGAGCGGGGCGCTCATGATGTCCTTGACCAGCAGGTTCCGGATCCGGTGGTCCTGGTGGTTGTCGTCCACCTGCTTGCGGAACTCCCGCATAGCGATTGCCACGTCGGTCTCGGTCACGATGCCCGTGTACTTCTCGTGCTCCGTGACCACGAACCGGTTGATGTTGTCGTCCAGCATCCGGCGCCGGAGGTGGACAACGCGTTCGTCCGCCTCGATGGTCACCACCTTCTCGATCGCACTCTCCATCCCGTCATCGGGCTGGTACTTCTTCAGCAGGTCCCCGGCCGAGACCTGCCCGATGAGCTTATGGTCGGCATCGTAGACAACCACCAGCTTGTACTTCTGGAGGAGGGGTATCAGGATGTTCGTGTTCTGGTCGGGATAGACGCTCGTGAAGTCCTCCTCGACCACGCTTGCCACGTGGATGGCGGTAGGGGCAAGGCTGGAGTTCTGCTTGCTCCCCAGTTTCTCCGCGATTGCCTGCCGTGAAACCGTGCCGACTACCGTACCGTTGTTGACGGCAATCAGGGGATCGAGGCCGAACTCGAGCATCTTATCAAGCGCTTCGGTTATTTTGGCTGATTTTGCTATGGTTGCGGGCTTTGCCATTACGTCTTTGATAAAAACTTCTTTTGTCATTTCGCCACTTCCTTTATGATATCGTCGCGTTTTATTATCCCCACTATCGTGCTCTCATCCATGACAACAAGGCTGTTGACATGGTGTCTCTCCATCAGTGCAAGGGCGTCCGGGAGCAGTGTCTCCGCGTGGACCGTGATCACGGGACTCGTCATCAGGTCTTCCGCGGCCACCGGGGGGATCACCATCAGGCTCTGCCCGCCCTGCCCGTCCGCCGTTTCCCGTCTCCGTATGGTTATGTCTTTTTCAACCACACCCGATATCTTCGGTTCGTCTTCGTAGAATGCCAGGTTCGTCTCGGTGATGATACCGGCAGGGGTACCGTCATCGTCCGTCACCAGCACCTTGTCATTGCGTTCGCGCATCACGCCGACCACATGGTCGAGCGAGTGGTAGCGGCTGACCGTTGCTACATCCTCCATCACGTCCCCGACCGGGCACCTGAGTGCCAGAACGGGGGCGGATTTCATCAGATCGGTCTTGGTCACGATACCGCTCACTGCACCTTCATCCACAACGGGGACACTGCTGATGTTCTTCTCAACGAACATCCGTGCAATCTCCCGCACACGGGTGTCAGGTGCGACCACGAGGGGAAGCTCCGTCATGAGTGCCCCCACCGGGATCCGGTCCAGGGGGCGGCGGCGCCAGGCCGGCTCCCCCTGCCGCAGCCGGTAGGCTATATCCTTCTTGGTGATGATCCCGGCAAGCTTCCCCTCCTCCATGACCAGGAGGCGGGAGATATGGTGCCGGACCATCAGGTTCCGGGCATGGGCCACGGTTGCGTTGGGATCCACGACAAAGACCGTTGCGGTCATCACATCGCGGGCATACATTGTTCTTACCCTCCTGCGAACTCCCGCACGAGATCGAACTCGGTGACGAGACCTATCAGGCGCGAATCCTCGATCACCGGCAGGGCCCCGATGTTCCGGTCAAGCATCTCACGGGCCGCTTCGTTGATGGTCTTCTCCGGGGTTGTCGTGAAGAGCTCCCCTGCAACGAGCGTCCGGACCGGAAGGCCGGTCACCTCGGCAACATTGCCGGTTGTCATGCGGGAGAAGACCTCGCGGCTCCCGAGATACCGCATGATGTCCGTTGCCGTGACGATCCCGTACAGCACATCGTCGCTCACCACCGGCAGGCGCCGGAAGCGGTGTTTTGTCATGTCGCGGGTGACGGAGCTGATCGGGCAGTCCGGCGCGGTGACCCGGAGAGCCGAACTCATGGCATCCTCGACCCGCAGAGCACTCCGCTCAGCGGCGAGCACGGAGAGGACATCCCGTTCCGTGACGATCCCCGCAAGGATCCCGTCCTTGTCAACCACCGGCAGCCCGCCGATCTTTTTCCCGACAATCACGTCAATGGCATCACGGATGCGGGCGTCGGCAGGGATCGTCTCGATCTGCTGTGTCATGATCGAGCGGACGTTCTCGTTGAGAGCGGCGATCAGGTTGCCGTTGTGCCGGACCTCGACAAGTTTGTACTTGTCCCCGCCTCCCATGAAATTGATGACATCTCCCGAGGTGACGATCCCCCGCAGCTTGCCGGTGCCGGCATCGGTGATGGGAAGCCGGTGGAACCCGCACTTCGTCATCTGTTCCACTGCCGCCATGATACTCTGCGTTGGCGGCACCGAGATGACTTCGCGGGTGGCAATCGCCATGATCTCTCCTTCCTGTTCTGCAATATGTGACTTGAACTCCACCGGGCCGCGGTCGAGTGTTCCCTGCATCTTTAAGAGCCGGTCGCCCTGTTTGGCGACCCGGCCGTTCTGGTGCATTAATATCCTCCGTTTCTGTTGGTTCTCTTCATTTCCCGGGACGCATCAGCCCCGGCATATTCCTGGTTTTCCACTTATCTTCCCGTTTCCAGCCGTCATGCGAGTGCAGCAAGGACATCGTGGCGGTTGACAACACCGACAAGGTGTTCCCCGTCCACCACCGGCAGGATGCTGACGTCATGGTGTACGAGCCGTTCTGCCGCCGTGCTGATTGGATCATCCGGGGCGATCGTGACAACATCGGTGGTCATCACGTCCTTAACGGGCGTATGGGCGTGCTGCGCAATCTCCGATCTCACCCGCCTGCTGCTGATGAGGTCGCGCCGGGAGATGATCCCGGCGAGGCGCTTCTTCCCGACCACCGGGAACGCTGCAAAGCCGCTCTCCATGATCATCGTGTACACCTTCTGGATATCGTCGTCCGGTGTTGCTGAGACAATCTTGCGGGACATGAACCGGGATACGGGGCCGTGCAGCTCGTTCCGCGATATGATCACCGGGAAGAGGTCTGCTATGAGGACCCCTCCGGCCACGTGCGATTTGTCGTCGATTACTGCCACGCTGTCCGTATGGAACTGTCGTATCGTTCCTGCCACCT
>JBAYMI010000102.1:0-7485 GCA_041663625.1 Methanoregula sp. | reverse complement strand
TACGAAGAGCTCAAGGAGAAATACGGCAACAAGATGAAAGAGATCCCCATGGGCGCAGTCGGCATCTACACCCATGCGAGCAAGTTCCGCACCGGCCTCCAGCAGCTCATGGCAGGCAGCAGGAACTTCAACCTCTCCACCATCACCCGCGACGACCTGATGGCACTGACCGAGGAAGCAGCCGGTGTATCGGGCATCGATTACGTCATGTCCGCACGGTATGACGAGGCGATGGGCCAGCTGCTCGACTGATCGCTGACATATCGGTCTGTTTACGTCTGCGCCGGGATCCTCCCGGCAAATCTTTTTTAAAAAGCACAATACGCGTAGTGTGTTTTTATATTTATGCACTTTATTTTATACAACTTTTAGCACTTCCGTATCTTGTGATTTTAACAAAAAAATGTTCCCGGTTGAAATCCTCTTTTGCAAAGATGGGGGGATGCCCCATGCCCCTTAGGAATAACTGCCACCGACCAAAAAGGACTGCACGCGGCGGCCTCAATTACCGGTCATCCCGGGAGCCCGAAAATTTTCATGCTTTAAAGAGAGGGTAATACGTTATCATCGCATCCGGGGGTGCCACGAGCGTGCGTGGCGAAGCCCTGATAGCGTCTGAGCTTGCTGGATGATCTCTCCAGAGCAAAAAAATAAAAGTAAAAATAAAAAATCGCAACACACACGAAAAATTTTCTTATACCGTAGTGAACCGGTATGCACCTTTCGGGATGATCATCTCAAATCGCGCTCCCCTGCCGAAGGTACCGGTCTCCGCGATCGTAATACCCGTGATGGAAAGGATCTCGCGGGAGAGAAAGAGGCCAAATCCGGTATGTTTCCCAAAACCGCGTTCAAAAAGAAATTCTTTATCCCTGGCAGAAATCCCTGCACCGTCATCCTCATACGTGATGAGGAGCCCATGATCCGTTTCAGATGCCCGGATACGAATCGCGTGCAGGTTTTCACCGCCGTATTTGAGAGAATTATCGATTAAGTTATAGAATATTTTTTCAAAAAGGGGATCCGCCAGTACCTCAATATCCGACCGGTCCATCACTGCCGTCACGGTACCCATCCCCAGCGCTCCCCTGGCACGGACAAGACAGTCATTTACATTCTGCCATGCCGGCGCGTGTACTCCCATATCCTGGTAAACGCGCGTGAACGTGATCTGGTGCTCGATAGTATCGGTTGATTTGTAACAACTGTTGATATAATTGAGAAGATCCGGGTCTGCAATTTTCTTCTTTAAGATGGACAAGTACCCCTTGAGTACCATAACCTGGTTGATGATGTCATGGCGGGTGATGGACGAGAGGAGATTGAGTTTCCGGTTTGCCAGCTTCAGCGCTTCTTCAAACTTCTTTTGTTCGGTGACATCGATGTAGGATGCAATGGTCTTTTTTGTTCGTGGGATCATCGCCACTACGGCATGCAGCGTCCTTATCGCCCCGGTCCGGTTTCGTATCCGTACAGTGTAATGGCTGGGAACCGCTGACGAGTCATCCCTCCGTTCTGCGATATACTTCTTCACGAGATCAACATCGTCCGGACAGGCAATATCTGTGAAAACCATGTTCTGTTCAATCCCGCTCCTCTGGTACCCGGTAAGCTCCTCGAACTCGGTATTCGCCTGTTCGATCAACCCGTTCTCATCAATGATGATGGTGGCAGCACCGGTATGTTCGAAGAGGGTGCGGTACCATGCTTCGCTCTCAGAGAGCGCGACCTGCATTTTCCGGATCTCGGAGATGTCATGGATAATGCCGACCATGAACTCCTGCCCTAATGCATCGCTGTATATCGTTGATGTGGAGATGATAGTACATTCCTGGCCGTCAGGTTTGCTGATGGTCACTTCTTCTTCCCGGGACTTATGCGTCCTGAAGGCAGACTCCGCCATCTCCCATTGTCGATCTGCAGTATCTCCGGTATAAAAATCGCGATGTGTTTTGCCGAGTATCTCTTCACGGGGATGGCCCAGGAACCGGCACTGGCTGTCGTTGACGAGAATAAAGTGATGATTACGGTCAAGGACATACACCGGGTAGGCAATCGTATTGACAATGGTATTGAGATTTTTCCTGGACTCTACTTCGAGCTCCAGCAGAACATTCTCCTTTTGCATCTTCCGTTCGAGTATCTCATTATGGAGGATGATGCAAAAGATTCCCACAGAAAAGGTCGTCATGACGATCATCGGAAGCGCCACATGGATGAATATGGTCATCATGTCTCCAGGGGAATCTCCGGCCACGATCCGGACGAGTATGGAGAGTCCTGAAATGAGCGTTTCTACGATAAGCGTGATGAAGACCGCTTTTTTTGTGGAGATCAGCTGACGGTTGCTATAGTACCAGGCCAGCCCGCCCACAAACCCGGCAATAAGCGGACCGAGTGCAACGGCAGAGACATTTGTCCCGCCAAGCCAGAGACGATACATGAACCCGATCATTCCCGCACCGAGCCCGACAACAGGTCCGCAGGCAAGGCCCCCGATTATCGGCCCCAGATCGCGGATATTCACGATGGCAGTGTAAAACGTGATGTTGCTGCTCATCCCGTAGAGTGAAAGGAGACCAAAGACAAGCGCAAGGACTAACTGCAGAGCAAGAGATGCCCGGTGTTCAAGTATCCGGGTATAGAACCTGCTCTTCGAGAAGAGGTACGCAAAAAGAAAGACAACGCACGCCATCTGGAACAGGAGCATGAATTCCCCGAAGATGGTTACGGTCATATCCTGATGTATGTAACAGGGATTATTAACCAGTTCTGAACTTTCCTTTGCCCATATCCGGCACGGATAACGGTTCACAGGCTGAAATAGGTTCACGGTCAAAATCAGTCTGAAAATGCTGCCAGGATTCCCAAATCTCATCCGGATATACGGACAATCCTGCCATTGAATTTATTTCCCGCAGGAAATCCGATCCGCTTCCCCATAGGTATAACCGGTCACGGGCAGAAAATTCCCGGGCCGGAAAACGGGGAGTTTTGTATCGGGACCTGCTCATCCGGGTACACAACCCGGTACGGCGTCATGTTGCTCCTGCACCGGTACGCCCATGCGCTCCCGGACCCGGACACGCAGGTAAAATATCCCGGCCCGTATCCCAAACACATTTCAACTTTTCCGGTGGAATATCAAACAGGAATACTATGAAGCATGAGATCATTGGCAACAACCTCCAGATGGTGAAGATCGACCTGATACCGGGCGAAGGGATCTTTGCCGAGGCCGGCTCGATGGTGAACATGACCGGTTCGTTCACCATGGAGAGCCAGTTAAAAGGCGGGATCTTCTCCGGCATCAAGCGGGCCGTGGTTGGCGAGAGCGTGTTTCTGACCCGGTTCGCACCGGCCGAGAGCGCAGGGTTTGTCTGTTTTGCCGGGACAATGCCCGGTAAGATCTTTCCCGTACAGGTAAGCCCTGACCGGGAGTTCATTGCCCGGAGAGAATCGTTCCTCTGCTGCGATGAGACCGTGGAACTGGAAATTGCATTCACCGACAAGATCCGGGCCGGGCTCTTTGGCGGCGGGGGGTTCATCCTCCAGCGCATGACCGGGCAGGGTACCGCCTTCCTCCACTGCTGCGGGGATATCATCGAGATGACCCTGAAGCCCGGCGAAGTTGTCAAGGTCCAGACCGGCCTGGTGGTCGGGTTCGACAGCACGGTCAGTTATGATATTGCCCTCGCGGGCGGGATCACCACCGCGCTCTTTGGGGGCGAAGGGCTCTTTGTCACAACACTTACCGGCCCGGGGAAAGTCGTGCTCCAGTCCATGGATATCGAAAAACTCGTAGCAAGCATCATCCCCTACCTGCCCAAGCCGGAAGTAGTCCAGGTCAAGGCAGTATAAACCCCCATACATTATTTTTTATTCCAGCCCAGCCGGTCGAGAAGGTACTTTGTCTCGTCCTGCGCTTTTGCACCGCGACGGCGCGGCTGGACAACAAGGGTTACCGCATTCTTCAGCGGGATCGTCTTCTTCTTCTCCCAGCAGAGCGGGCAGTCGCCATCGAACCTCCTGAGGGCCGTTACAAACGCGTCGAGGATCTTCTTCCGGCTCCGGAGATCACTTTTCTTCAGTTTCATCAGGTGCTCGAAGATCGAGACATCGATGAGCGTACTCGCCATCCAGCCGATCTCGCAGGTGTAGCCGAAGATCCATGCGATGCGGGAATTCTTCGTTGTCGAGATGAAATCATCGATATTGTTGCCAACGCTGCATGAACCGATCAGGAAGCCCTCGATATTGGTGTAGTTTGCCGCGGTCTTCACGACCTTGAACATTGCCGGGAGCTTCATGCCGGTCTTTGCCGTTACCCCGCCGATCCGCTTCTCGGTCCCGTGTGCGGCAATATACAGGAAAAGGCGTTTCTCCTTCGTGTTGGTCAGGTCGTCTTTCAATGCCCGGCGGAACCCGACCTTCTCGTAAAAATTCGCGTAATAAATGTTGAAATCGCCCTGGAAACTCTCCAGGCCTTCAAGGAAATGAAGGACTGAGGGGCGTTTGGGTTTCTGCTCCGGCGTCCACCAGAGACCTTCGATAACCAGGAGCGCGGTGTTTGACATGGTGCCTCGCGGGGATTGGATCTTCCTAAAAGAGGTGATGGCGACAGGTGCCGATAACCTTTTTGGCCGGAACGGCTTTGCACCTAAACCCCGTTTTGCACTTAAAGTCCGATGTCTGCACCTTAAGTCGGGTCAAAATGTGACATTAGGTGCAAAACTCTCAAATCCGAAGATATCATAGCTGCGGAAAAACCTGTGGCCTGATCTCTCTTTTATTCTGTCGGTTTAACTTTGACATTATAGAGAAGGAGGTAACAAATGGTGGGAGTGGTGGAAGGGTATTCGTTCCTAAGTCGTGGGTCGGAATGGTGCAGATTAATTATTTTTTAAAACCCGCGTATTTGCGATGTAATCGTGAATTGCTTTCTTTTCTTTTGAATAATGAATTATCACTGCGTTAATTAAGAAATACAATGGAAATAGTGAAAAAAAGAATTTTGTAACATTTCGCAATAATGATCGTGTAAAAGAAATTCTCTGACCGAATTTATCAGTGACATGGATTTTTTGATTCCCTTTTCCAATTGTTGCCATCACTGTTGAACTCTCATAATATGAGAGGATTACACAGTATCCAAAGAATATAGTATAGAAAAATAACATTTCGATCATATTAAACGGGGGAGGAGAGACTAAAACTGCGGCTATGATCACCAAAACAAACCATATGAGATCATCTACAAAAACCGCACAAAACCTTTCCCATAATTTTGCATAAATCGGTTCTACTTGTTCGTGGGTGTTTGTGACATGTGTTGCTGTGACAACTGATGGTATTTGATGATGTGGTTTTTGGGCACGACTGACTTCCTGAAACTTCCGGCCTTCTACAGCCGCTTTCTCCTTGATCTCCCTGACTCTGGCCTTGCACTTATCAGCGTCTTCAAACATCCCCATTTTGATGTGCAGGAAGCCCTTTCGTGCCCAGGCATCAAGGTAATCGGGGTTTAGTTCTGTAGCGCGAGTGAAACAGCGGATTGCATTGAGATCATCCCTTTGGATCTGATACTCAATTCCGGCCCGGTCCCATGCAACAGGATCGTTCTGGTTTACTGGATCGGTCATTGAACAGAAGATTCTCGTATTAACTAAAAAAGTTTTATTTTTAGATTTTATAACTTATTTTAATTATTTGGCGAATGTATCTGCTCCTACGATCATGGCCTGCATGAAGTCCCGGTACTTGCTGGTGAATTCTTCGGCCCCATCATAGGTACAAAATTCTATGTGACCTTCCCGAGATACAAGAAGCCCTCGTTTAACGGTGAAGTCCTCCATGATCGTGATCGATTCTTCCTCGGTTTTTCCGGCCATGGTCAGATAGGATTTGATCAGGCCATCGTCACTGAAGACGAAGACTTTTTTATCGAGACGGGTCCTGAATACCGGATATGATCTCCGTTTGGCAAAAGGAACGGCGTGTTGACAATGCAGATTTCCGGATGGTCGTTTACCGGCCTTATGTGATTTTCTTGTAACATCCAGTCTGAAGTCTCGCGGATCCGGTTATAGGAATACTCCATGACCGGCCTATGGAACAGGAACAATGCTGCCAGTAAAACAATACCGATATATGCAAAACTGGCCGGAACAAAAACCATAAATTTCTGACTGCCGACTTTCACTATTCATCTTCAATCCGGCAATGGAGAACAATCGATATCCCTGGAAAAATTTTTGAGCGAATCCCATGCCTGAACACCCTCCCGTCACCACGGACAATATACCCGGTATGACTCCCCTGCCCTCGGATTCACCGGCCGAGGGGACCGGGAAGAATGGTGTACCGGGTACTGATGTCCCCGGAGGCATGACCCTGGAGGGCCTTGTCAACCTGGCCGGCGAGATGGAACACCTGAACGAACTGGTTATGCTGCATGTAGAAAAAGCCGGGGGATTCACCTGCACCGCGGCCTATTTTACCCTCGTCACCCCCATCCTCGACATGCTGGAGGTGGAGATCCGGTTCCGGTACCGGGAAGGCATGACCAGCGATGATCTGAAATCTGTTATCCGGGATTGGATCAATAAGGAGATTGCCGGCATCCGGCCAGACCGTGCCGGCCCAGCCGCAAAAAGAGGATCAGAATAACCCGGTAAAACCTGCCCACATGTTCTGCATACCGGTCGAGATCACGAAAACCGGGTTGATCCCGAGAAGCGGGAAGACAAAGACGAAGTACAGGAAGGTTCCGAGCAGGCTCCCGAGATTGCCGAGCGCTGCTACCAGCACCACCTTGAAGAGGGGAATTTGCGCCATCTCGCGGAGGGATTCGGTCTGGTAGATCTTCCGGAAGTCCGAGATCGGCGGTTTCCTCACCCGTGCTTCAACATAGGCACCGATCCACCCGGCATGGAGCATCGGGTTGAGCGAGGTCATCCACGCGACACAGAAACAGGTGAGCGCGGAGTACGGGTGGCCTCCCGCAAGCAGAACAAAGAGCGCTGACAGCACGCCGTGGATGACAACCCAGAAGAGGAACGCATAGAGCAGGACATTCAGGCCGACTCCCGAGAACGCGATAGCCGCGAGCAGGAAGGCAAAGAGGAAGGTCACGCCAAAGCCGAAGATCTTTCCCCACGGGAAGGGTTTTGGTTCCCTGGTGAGGGAATCGAACGGTGGCAGGGTTTTGGGGTTGTCGAGATATGCCGTGATCCCCTTCCGGTGCCCGGCGCCGATGACTGCTAGGATCTTTCCTTCCGGCCGCTGTGCCTTGAGGAGCACGAGCTGGTGTGCAATGTACGCGTCACGCTCGTCAATGAGTGCACGCGCGCCATTGGGCGAGAACTTGCGGAACTCCTCCATGACCACATCGATGACATTCTGTTCCTTGAGAGACTCGATGTCGATCTGCTCGCCGTTATCAACCTCCGCAATGGAGATGATGAGGGCCCAGATCATCTTGAG
>JBAYMI010000101.1:0-7497 GCA_041663625.1 Methanoregula sp. | reverse complement strand
GCAGATCCACAAGGATCGATCATATGCCGGGCAAACGAGACTGAACAGTTGCTCTTCTGTGACCTTGACCCGGGGATTGTGACCCGGACACGGGCAGATTTTCCGGTAGTGCGGGATTGCCGGGAAGACCTCTACCAGAAACTTGCCGGCAGATTCCCCTGAAACCACCAATCCGTACCTGGTCATCGGGTACCTGCAGAAAACCGCACCCCTATATGTAATCAGAAAACCTATACTATGCCATGTACCATCTCGCTTGCGTCAACTGTGGAGCCACCTATCCCGCTGACGAGATCCTGTATAACTGCACAAAATGCGGTCACCTTCTTACCGTCAAATATCCGCTTGATGAGATACACATTACCCGCGCTGCATGGGACAAGCGGCCCATCTCGGTCTGGAGATACAAGGAACTCCTGCCGGTGCTGGGAGAACCGGTCACCCTGCAGGAAGGCGGAACCCCACTCTATCACCTGAAAAGACTCGGCGAGGAGATGGGCATTCCCCATCTCTATGCAAAACACGAGGGTATGAATCCCTCCGGCTCATTCAAGGACCGGGGCATGACCGTCGGGGTCTCGATGGCACTCCAGCTCGGGAAGAAGAGTGTTGCCTGCGCAAGCACCGGAAACACATCTGCCAGCCTTGCGGTCTATGCTGCAAAGGCCGGAATCCCTGCAGTCGTCCTGCTGCCAGCAGGTAAAGTTGCAGTAGGCAAGATTGCCCAGGCGCTGATGCACGGGGCAAAGGTCATCTCCATCCGGGGGAACTTCGATAAGGCCCTTGAGATGGTCCACGACCTCTGCCTCACCCATGGGCTGTACCTGCTCAATTCCATCAACCCCTACCGACTTGAAGGACAGAAAACAATCGGCTTTGAGGCAATCGACCAGTTGGGCGATGTACCCGACCGCATCGTGCTTCCGGTAGGTAATGCCGGCAATATTTCAGCGGTGTACAAAGGGCTGCTGGAATGGCAGGAACTGGGATTCATCGACAGGCTCCCGATGATGACCGGTATCCAGGCACAGGGATCAAGCCCCATAGTCCGTGCAATGCGGGAGAACCTTCCGGTGGTACTACCCGAACAGCAGCCTGAGACCATTGCAACGGCAATCCGTATCGGGGCACCGGTCAATGCTGAAAAGGCCCTGATCGCAATCCGGAAGACCGGAGGACTTGCCGAATCGGTGACCGACGACGAAATTCTCCGGATGCAGCGCGATCTGGCGCGAAAAGAGGGTATCGGTGTTGAACCGGCATCCGCTGCTTCAGTTGCAGGTATCCGCAAACTGGCGGAGAACGGCATGATCGATCGGAACGAACGGATTGTCTGTGTTGTCACTGGCCATCTCCTGAAAGACCCGGAAACGGTGATCAAACAATGCGAACCCCCGACCGAGATCGACGCGGACCTGCCTTCGCTGCTCTCTGCGCTGCACTTGTAATCCTGCTCGCGGCCATACCCGCAGCGGCAGCGCTCTCGGCAGACTACGTAGTGCTACAGAACGGTACTACGTACCGGGCGGCAATCGAGATAACGGATGTCTCGCGCTATGAATTTGCCGATACCGGGTTCATGGGGGAGAATGTCCCGATACAGGTTGCAGATGTGCAGCTGACGGGCAATTGTTCCCCGTGCCAGTTCAACTGGAGCCGACCATGGGGAGCTCCTTCAGCGATTGAATTCCCCAAAGGGAACTATACCGTCTCCTATCTCGCCCCGCTCCGTGACAATACCGTGCAGGAGACATTCTCACGGCCCTACTACGTCAACGTTACCATTCCACAGGAGTTCGCTGTGAGTAATCCGCTTCTGGCGGGCATAAGCCAGGGTGCGAATGTAACCAGACATGACGATAACTCAACAACCGTCCAGTGGAACAAGACCGTCACCTTCAATGTACGGTTCTATGATTCCTGGCACGAGGAACTCCTCTGGTTCTTCCTGCAGTTCATGGGTATCCTCATACTGGTCCTTGTGATCGTCCCCTACATACTCTCCATCAAAAAAGCGGATCGTTAAACCACATCATTTTACAATCCAATTCAGTCTTTTTTCAAAGGTTTTTTCCAGATTCCCGGCCGGGTAAAAGAAACGTATATACGGCACTATATCTAAGAAATGAGAGGAAAAGAGGTTTATTCATGCTTCTTGAAAATGCAGCAGTCGGAATTATTCAGTTGATAGTTGCCATTGTCTTTGCCGTCGTTGCCCTGTATATCGGCTTCGCGGTGCTCGGCAAGGTTACCAAAGGTATCGATGAAGAGAAAGAACTTGCAAAGGGAAATGTTGCAGTGGGTATCATCGTTGCAGCAGTCTTTGTTGCCATTGCTCTCGTTGTTGAATCTGGTGTCAGTGGTCTTTCTGCCGGCATCAGCAAGGCACTTGCGGTTGGAATCTTTTCAACCGATGGTCTGATTGCGGTCGGACTCTCGTTCTTCCAGCTCCTCGCAGGCATTGTCCTCGCAGTCGGCGCTATCTATCTCGCGCTGAACATCCTTGACAAGCTTACTTCAGGTGTCGAGGAGTTCGAGGAACTCAAGAAAGGCAATGTTGCTGTTGCCCTCGAGATGGGTGGTGTAATCATCGCCGTTGCCTGGATCATCCAGTCCGGTGTGATTGGCATCACTGCAGCTCTTATCTAATCATCTTTTTTACGCCGGAATGATGCTGTTCGGCTCTCTCAAATCACCGTTACGCGCATACGGTGGATATCGTAGTTTTTGAATTTTGGGGGGTTTGAGGTGAAACGGGAGCCAGCGTAACCCGTTGTGATCCGCCCGATACCTGCATGAAAATGCGGAAGATATCGCCCGTTTTCTGCGCTCTTCTTCCCGTTACCCATTACCAGAACGCAAATCCGCATTAATCAGCGTCCGATTTTTAAACGCCCAGATCATCCCCGGATTGTACATCAGAACGTTCCGGAACGATTTTACTCTGAACAATACCATCCTGAACAACCTGAATTTGCCTGAACGTTCGCGACCCTTAATGCACCCGGTTCCCAACAGAGATGTGCGGCAAACAGAGCCGACCAAGAAATATCATACGGAGAAACGATGATGAATACCAGATTCGGAATTATATTCAGCCTGGTGATGCTGGCCATGATTGGCGGGGTAGGAATCGCCACAGCAGCACCAGCAGTCACATCAGATACCCAGGGAATGGAGACCATCTCGCCCTACAACGGACCCATCGGCCCGGGCAATGCATTATACGGCCTCAAGATAGCATTCGAAAACCTTGATGAGTCATTCACCGTTAACCAGAGCGAGAAACTGGAAAAACAGGTCAGCCATGCAGACCAGAGGCTTGCCGAAGTCAAACGCGGGCTTATTGACAATGTTCCGGCAGTTACGGATATTGCACTGGAGCAGTACTGGCAGAAGATGAACCAGACCGAGACTGCTCTTGAACCAATACCGTTCAATGGAACCGGAGATATGCCCGCGGTTAATAATTCGGGGCTGATGCATGCTCAGACAATGATTGAGAAACACCAGCAGGTACTGGAAGATCTCATGGAATCCCACCCGGACAATCCCGGCCTTGCGCGTGCTTATAACAACAGCCTCGAACTTGAAGAGAAGTTTGCCCAGAAACTGGAGGCAAACCACCAGAGCCGCCAGGGAGGGAATAACAACACGTTCACTCCTGCGGATAGCAACGGACCGTGGCAGAACCAGACCATCCAGGATACGGGTCGCCGGATGAGCGCTGACGGGAACATAACGATACCCATGGAACGAAACCAGTCCGGACAGATGAATGGATTTGAGGGAAACAATACAGGAAACATCCCTCCGGGCATGAACCAGACCCTAGACCGGGGGAACATGGATCGCACGGGGCAGGGCACCAACAAGACTGTGCAGGAGCCTCAACAGCCACCGGACCAGAACGGACAGGCAAACAATACAGGGAACGCCGACAACAATCAGAACGTAAACAACAATGCAAACCAGAATAACAACCGGAACAACAATATCGTGAATCCTGCCAACGGAGGCAGCAACCAGAACACGAATTCCAACCGGAATACCGGATCAATGAACAGCGGGAACACTGGGAACACGAGGTCCCCGGGCAGGTAATTCCGGTCATGAGATCGATCTGGGGAGTGCCGGCAATCACCAGCCCGGTTACTTTTTTTATACCAGCCATGATACTGATCAGCAACAAGGTGCGCCATGAATAGTCCCTCCCTCACAAGGATAGCAGTGATTGCAATACTTATCCTGTTCTGTATCCTTCCTGCCGCAGCAGCAGTCTCCGAACCGGACTATTCAACCACCTATACGATCACTGTCGCGGATGAGGGCACGGCGTTCTGGAAGATAGAGTACCGCACACCTCTTCTCACTGATAAGGACACGCTGGATTTTGAAAACTATTCCAGTTCCATGAATACCGTGTATCTCCCGGAACTCCGGGACCTGATGCAGCGTTCTGTTGCACAGGCAGCAATCGGGACATCACGGGATATGGCAGCGAAAGATTTCACCGGTAATGCCCGTGTCCAGACATCCCCCACGGGAACCTATGGCGTGGTGATCTACACGTTTGCCTGGACGAACTTTGCGACACAGAACAACGGAGGTTTATCTATTGGGGATGCATTTGTCGGGGGCATGTACCTTGCGCGGGATGACACGCTCATCATCCGGTACCCGCAGGGCTATTCGGTAACGTCCGCCGATCCCGCACCGGACCAGACCGGTAACGGGATGACTTGGTATGGCCTGCGCTCCTTCGGGCCCGGACAACCCCACGCCACCCTTGCAGGATCGGCATTCCCGCTTCTGCCAGTGATCGGAGGTGGACTCATACTTGTGATCATTGCGGTCGCAGGAATCATGATATACCGGAGGAAGAAACGTGATCGCTCCGTTGACGATGTGGCAGCCGAACCCGAGGAAGCAGAAGAGCCCGTTGAGCCACTCTCAAAAGCTGATATCGAGAGCCTTGAGGAGAAGATCATCCAGTTGCTCGTTGCGCATAACGGGGAACAGTTCCAGTCGGAGATTGTCAGGGTGCTGGGCATGCCCAAATCCACCGTGAGTACAACGCTCAATGATCTTCACCAGAGGGGCATCATCCAGAAAGTGAAGAAGGGCCGGGAAAACCTTATCCGGTTCGTGAAGGATCAGCAATAACCACAGAACCACTCTTTTTCGTACCGGATCATTTTACACTGCACCGGTTTCAGCCCTTCCCTGTTTAGGACGGCCTGTCAAAAATCCTACGGGAGATCAGATAGGGAAAACCCCAAAACTGCCTGATGGGAATAAAAAAAAGTATTGAAAGAAGTTACTGGTACCCGAATGACTTCAGGACAACATCGGGATTGACCGCACCAACGTGATAGACAGCACCGTCGGTGAGCTCGTTGATGGTGACTTCCGCGGGTGAGAAGAGCGACGTGTCGATCTTGTAGAAATCGTAGCCGGCTTCCTTGAAGATGTCATTGAACGGTTTACCGTAACCCTTGGACTTGGTGCTGGGAATCTTGTCAAGGTAATCCTTGATCTCGGGAGCCTTCATGGTCAGGGAGATCCTGCCGTAGTAGATGGTGGCGTCGTTTGTGACACCCATGGCAAGCTTGGCTCCGCGGACCGGTGGCACGGGTGCGCTTCCCATTGCAGCGATGATCTTCCTGGTATCGAACCCGAGCTCGTTGAGCTTGTAGATTGCGGTCTCAACACAGCGTCCCGAGACCTGAATGGAGCCGACCATGGAAGAGGTGGGTGCAACAACGGCACAGACATTTGCCACATCGATGTGGCACTCCTCGGCGATCTTGTTCATGACTTCCGCGTTGGGGAGGTGGTCGCTCTCAAGACAGATGACAGCACAGTCATAGTCATCCTCGTACTCGATGACTTCGAAGGTGTGCTTCGGCTTGAGCGAGAGCGCCCGGGCCGGGCCGCTGCCCATCGCAAAGTAGTTGCCGACCTTCACGGTCCATCCTGCCTTCTGTGCGCCAAGGCACGAGATGGACGGGAAATCCGTGTTCACGTCAATGAACGGCATCGGAATGCCCTTGATCTCGCCGTTCCGGAAGTTGACTTCCCCGAGACCGCCCATGCAGATCTCGGTGAAGGCCCTGCCGGCTGCATAGCCGCCGCGGACACTCACACCACAATCAACAATACGTGCGCCATTGTCCAGTTCGTGATATGCGCAGTTGAATTCCTCGGCAAGATCTGCCAGATTGTCAAAAATTTCCAGTGCCAGTTCGTTAACACTCAGCATTAGAGAAAACCCCTGTATTATTACCAAGGGTCTGGGAATAGATAATATTTTTCAAACCGGTTACCGAGACGATCGTCCGGTTTCAGGAAAGATATTCGAGCACCCGGGCCGGGTCGTAGCGGAGGGTGATGATCCGCGTCCGCCCCTTACCCTCGCGGTACTGCAGGTTGATGAGGCGCATGGCATCCAGTTTCTTCACGATCTCGTAGAACCGGGTGTAGCCGATGGAAAGCGATGCGGGGAGGGCCTTATGCACATCCCCGGCATTCATTTCCTGCTCCGTTGAGCTCTGTTCGGCGATCGATTTGAGGATCTGCCGCTCCTCCCCCTTGAGGGTCTTCACTGTATAGGACAGGTGGAGATACCGGGAGATCTCGTAGGCTCCGCAGATATCCTCACGTTCGATACTGCGCCGTGCCGCCCGTTCGGCTGACAGGGTTGCACGTTTCAGGAGATCGATACCGACCCGGAGATCCCCGCTCTTTAAGGTCTGGCTGACCACCAGGTCCAGCAGTTCGTCAGACAGAACGCTGGAGAACAGGCCCTGCATCACGCGGGCCTGCATGATCTCCCGCACTTCGGCATCGCCGTAAGGGGGAAAGTAAATCTCGGTAGGCCGGAATACCGATGAGACCCGTGCGTCGACAGCACGGGACAGGTCCACGTCCATGTCGCTGATGATGACGATCACGCCGATCCGAGTGCCCTCGTAGGTCTCGTGCGAGCGGAGCAGCGTATAGAGAACCTTGTTGATCTCATTCTCGTAAAGGAGGTAGTTCGCATCATCGAGTGCGACAAGAAGGACGATCTCCTCCTTCATGATATGCCGGGCAACCGCGTCGAAGACCTGCTTAAACGACGTGCCCGACGAGGGGGGGAGATGCCCGACGAGTTTCTTGTAGATCTGGGAGATGATAGCGAACTTCGTGTTGTCGATCTGGCAGTTTATGTACACCGGCACGAGTTTCTTTGTAGTCTCCTCGATCTCCAGGAAGAGCTTCCGGATGCTCGTGGTCTTTCCCGTGCCGGGAAGACCCTTGCAGACACTGTTCATGGGCCTGCCGCCACGGATCCCGGGCTTGATCTGGAACGCCAGTTCCCGCATCTGTTCGTCACGGAATTCGAACTGCTCGGGAACGTAATCGATCTCCAGCACCTCGGGGTCCCGGAACAGCGTCTCATCCCACATCAGCAGGTTCTTTTTCATCTCATTACACCTCTACGCGATCGGT
>JBAYMI010000100.1:0-7514 GCA_041663625.1 Methanoregula sp. | reverse complement strand
TTGTCATTCTCCATTGCAATGGCTGATGCGGGACATTCGCTTACACAGGTTTCGCATCCGGTACACTTATCATTGTCAACGATTGCTACCAAGTCGTTCACTCCGTTCTATATGTTTCGGCGAAGACAAAAAAAGGGTTTCTATTATGTCCCGTTTCCCTCAGGGTACCGGAAGGGGGGATGACAGGGGTTTCTTCGATCGCGACAGGATCAGTTCTTCTTCAGCCCGAGCACATCGTTCATGCCGTAGATACCGGGCTTCTTCCCGGCAACCCAGCGGGCTGCAACAATGGCGCCGCTTGCAAAGACCGAGCGGTCGTATGCACGGTGCGAGAGCTCGATCGTCTCGAAGTTCTTCGAGTACATGACCTTGTGGTCTCCCACGATATCGCCGCCCCGGATTACATGGACGCCTATCTCGTTCTTCCGCTCGGTCATACCCTCGCGCCCGTACTGCTTCTCTCGGGCACCGGCCTCCTCCTCGATGATCTGGATGATAGTCTTGGCTGTCCCGCTCGGTGCATCCTTCTTGTTCCGGTGGTGGGCCTCGATCACTTCGATATCATAGTCTTTTAAGAGCCGTGCCGATTCCCGCACAAGCTGCTGGAAGATGGAGACACCAATCGAGAAGTTGGTGGATATGACTGCCGGGACATGGCCGTTGATCGCCTTCTCCATCTCCGCACGCTGTTCCGGGGAAATACCGGTGGTGCCGACAATGAGGGCACAGTTATTCCTCGCGGCTGTCTGGACGTTCCCGACAACCGCACTGGCAACCGTGAAATCGATGACAACGTCTGCCTTTGTCTTCTTTAACAGGGCATCGGCATCTTTTGCCTCAACGATCTCCGCTCCAAAAAAAGAGCTGGGCCTGAGATTGATCCCGCCGACGAGTTCCATGTCGGGCGCATCGTGCACCATCCTCCCGAGGGTCTGTCCCATCCTGCCGGAGGCTCCGCAGATAACCACTTTGATCATGATCGGGTCACCGGTGGGTGCTGCGGACAGCGGTCTTCTTTTGGGAAGCTGCCTTCTTTGCAACCTTTTTTACTGCTGACGGTCTTGTTGCAGGCTTTGCAGCCGGCTTTGCTTTTGGCGTGCCCCTGGCGGGAATGGTTGCAAGGACTTTTTTGAGCTGCTCGGTCCTCTTTGCGTCCAGTTCGTCAAGGGGAAGGCGTACCGGGCCGCCGGCAAATCCGAGGAGTTCAACCGCTTTCTTGACCGGTATGGGGTTGGTGTCGATGAACATGGACCGGAAGAGGGGCGACATCGCATAGTGGAGCACCAGTGCTTTCTGGTAATCCCCGTGCTTCATGGCTTCGTACATCGCGACCATCCTGGCCGGGTCAACGTTCGCTGCAACGGAGATCACGCCGGCCCCACCCAGTGCAAGGATGGGGAGGGTGATGTTGTCATCACCGGAGATGACAAGGAAATCCTCGTCCTGCGTCTCCTCGATGATGCGGGAGATCTGCCCGATGTTGCCGCTGGCTTCCTTGACACCGACAATGTTGGGGTGCTGCGCGAGTTCCGCAACAAGGTCTGGCTCAAGGTTCTGGCCGGTCCGTCCCGGGACATTGTACATGATGACCGGGATATCGAGATCCGCCAGTTTCGTGTAGTGCTTGATGAGCCCGGCCCGGTTCGGCTTGTTGTAGTACGGACTGATGACGAGCACACCGTCCGCACCGATGTCCTTCGCCGCCTTAGTCAGGCGCACTGCCTCGGCAGTGTTGTTGGATCCCGTACCGGCAAGTACGGGGATCTTGCCATTGATCTTATCGACCGTGACTTCCATGACCTTCTCGTGTTCATCGAACGTGAGAGTCGCAGACTCGCCAGTCGAACCGCAGGGCACAATCCCGTGGATGCCGCGGGAAAGAAGGAAACCGATATTGCGTTCAAGACCCGGTAAGTCCAGGCCCATGGCAGGGTTTCTTTTAAAAGGGGTTATGATTGCCGGAAGGACACCTTCAAACATAAACAGGTTATGAGTGTCTTTTGGTATTTATTTTTCTTGTAATGTATCCGGCGATGCGGTTCCGGACCCGCTTGCTCCCGATGACGGCGGACGCGCCGAGCTGGACCTTGTTCTCATCGAAGCTGCCCGAGAAGTAATCCCTCTGCTGTTTCAGAAGTTCTGTTCCGATGTTCTTGATATATGACGGCTTAATTCCCATGAACGATTCCTCAAGAATTCTATATTTTAAATGCGGTTTGAGCAGATAATAATATTGTTTGTAACGTCGTTCGGATCCTCGCCCAGAATGACAAGCATTGCACCCGGGCCCGTGCTGTTTTCAGGGTAGAGCACGTCGGGTACACCCTCTTTGCAGACCGAAGCAATTCCCCAGTCCATGGTGCTGATGCCCGGCCGTGCCCCTGCTGCATCATATGCTGCGCATTCCAGGAACAGGTTGCCTTCAAGCACATCGAGCGCCCGGTCGGAGAACTGAATGATGGCAGCGCTTCTCCTCCGGGGATCGAATTTCATTACGGTGAGGATAATCCTGGCCATCTCTTCATCGGACCCAAAGGAACAGGAGCCTTCGGATGGTATGGCTCCTCCGGTACCTGCAATCTTTTTGTTAACTGCTGCAATGCCGTTTTTGTCCCGTGCCCCCCGGATTGCATAGCCGATCTGCGCTCCCGCGGGGGGAATAAGCTTCGGGTTCATCGACTGCTTCAGCAGGGCAACTGCATCTTCCAGGTGTGCCAGGACTGCAGTGCGTTCAGAGACCGGGTCCATTGCAGTACTCTTGGAGAGCGGGGACTATTAACCGCTCTGTTGAAATGCAGCTGAACCAGGGTTCACGCCCGGACTATGAAAATTAAAATTCCAGATCTTATTTTGATCCGGAGTTGACGGATCCTGATTAAAGATTTTCAACGAGACGTTAATGAAAAATTTTTGAACAGTCTTTACTATGAAAAAAAACGGATTCAAAATTATGTCTTAGTGAAGATTGATGGGGGCTGATGCCCCCATACCCCTCAATCATGATTGACGCCGCCGCCCCCGAAGGGGCGCCCCCGCGGCGGATCAATTACCTGGTGAAAAAGAGGCGGGAGATCTTCCTCAAGCATGGCGACTGGAGAAGGCAGATTGCCTGCACATCAACCCTGCATGATTCTGCCCGGGCGCGACCTGACGGGGCGTTGCGTTGGCTCCCTGCGCAGCAGGAAGGGGGAGTATCATAACAGAATTTCACCCGGCAGAACCTGTTTTTTGGATGAGTGGTGGGTGCGAAGTATTCCGGAATGCCTGTCAGTATTTGTTGGGGATACATGCAGGACCTGAATTCCATGAGCACAGTTCCAGGATTATTTCAACCCCAGTTCCCCCCGGATCTCCATGAGTCCTGCGAGCGCGATGCCATAAAATTCCGGCATGCTGATGACCGGATCGACAAGCGCGATCCGGTCCCGGTCGCACCCGGCTGCAAACGATCTCTCTTTTGCTTTCTTTGTGATCGTCTTTACGGAAACAGCGGAGAGGTTCCCGCCTTTCACCAGCCCGCATGCAATGATGAGCCCGGATGCGCTGTCAGCTGCCTGAAGTACGATCTCCACCGGCAGTGAATACGATCCCTTGTAGATCAGGTGATTATGCCGCCGGATGATCTCAGCCTCGCCCGGATCGATCCCGTGACGCAGGAGAATCTCACATCCCTCTGCACCGTGCCGCTCCATGTCTCCTTCGATCTGCTCGAAATCGATGTCATGCAGGATCCCGATCCGCTCCCATCGTGCCTCGTCTACATGAAGATGCCGGGCGGCGTACTTCATGATACCTCCGGTCGCCAGGCAGTGCCGGACAAGAGGTTCTTCATGGATGTACGTTTTTATGAGAGAGATTGCGGCTGCCCTGTCCATGAATGAAATCTTGCCGTGCCGGAATATACGCGTTATTATGCGGGCCGCTGACCCGGACGCTGGATAAGCCTATATTCTCCGGCGTCGAAAAGAGTATGAATGGACGCGCGACTCCTTGATGTGGTCATCGGCCTCATTGCCTTTATCATCCTTATCGTACTTCTTGCGGTTCTCCCGATGGCATTGCCGGCAGCGATTGCCTATATTGCAGCAATTATCGGCTTTACGATCTTCCTGTCCGGTGCAGGATATCTCGTGAACGATAAAATAGTATGACCTGATCACGCAGGCGATGCCGGGGGATTCCCGTCACGCACATTTTCCGCTTTTTTCGGGTCTTTCTTTGACGCATCCCGATTTTTCACCTTATAGTAACTGAGCGGGTGGCTGACCTTTTCACAGAGCGGATCCCGGTGCACGCAAAGCCCGGTTGTCCGCATGGCAGCGCAGGCAGGTGCCGTGTACTCCGTGCCGGATCCCCCCCGCCCGGTGATATGCTCCACCTGGTACATCGTCATCTCCGGGTTAAAATCCGGCGACCGGGCATAGAGCGCAGCAATCCCGTTCAGATCCATGCCAATCGTGTGGAGGAATGAAGTGAGCGCGAAGCGGCCTGCATGGGTCAGGTTGGTCCCGGCCGTGAGCGCAGTTATCAGCGCCTGCATGCAGGGAGGGAATGCGCTCTCTTCGATTGAGCCGAACTGCTGGAGCATCTGCTCCTGATATGCCTTCTTCAGCGCGGTAACCCGGGGCGAGAGCTGTTCGCAGAGTGCAGCCGGTACCTTGTGGGGGAGATCGCGCCGGAGGAGAATCCGTACCCGTTCGCGCACCAGCTCGTAGCGCTCCTCTTTTTTGATCTCCACAAATCCGCGTTCGAGCCTGCGGTTGACGAGGTGGAACCGGTCATCGTGCAGGGGCGCCACGAGTTCAACGTAATCGACCAGCGGCATCCGGTCCTGCGTGATCCGGATCCCCAGTTCAGCAGCAAGTGCAACGCAGAGCCGGGAATATTCGCCGTCTTCCTGCTGGTAGTTCTGGTTCCAGTCCTCTTCGCGGACAAGGAAATAATACGCCCGCTCCGCCTCGTACCGGGTCAGCCGGTCGATGAGCTGGCGGTCATTGACGCACGAGACGATGATGCGGGCCATGGCATAGGCCGCGATCTCCTCTTCAGGAGTCCCGGTCACGTCCGGCGCGAATACCTTCTTCGGGGTGATGGCATCCTGCACCCGGGCAAGGGCCCGGTCAACAAGGGCCTGGCCTCTCGCATCGGAAAGCAGCGAATCAAGCGAACTGAACCGGCCCCGGGCATGGTCCTGGGCTTTTTTTAAAAAGGGAAAGTGGGAGAGTTCCTTTGCCGATGGGGAATACTCCATCAGTCAGCCTCGATGCGGGGCGCGAGGAGGTACTCGACATGCCCGTTGCCACCCGCGATATCGAACGCGAACCGGACCGGGTGATCGATGCCAAGGAAGATCTCGACCTCTGCTGCCTTGCTCATGACCTTGCCCATGTCCTTCAGGTAGTCAAGGGAGAAGAGCGAGCGGGCTTCCGCCGGGGTGAGCGAGACGAGCTCGTCCTTGGTGAACTCGCGGCGGATGTGATCGGTGTCGCCTTCGGCAACAAGATAGAAGGTCTGGTCCTTGGGGTTGATCCCAAGCGCTATCTTGTCCGAGATCACTGCGGCCGCCTTCATCGCGTTGTTGAGATCCTCGCCCTTGATCACGATCCTGCCCGGGAGGCTGATGGTCGGGGGATTGGGATCCTTCCGGATCGTGTTGGTGTCAAGGAGGGTGATCGAGTAGTGGTAGCCATGGACCGAGACCGACATCTTCTGGGCGTTGTCAGGCATCTCAATGCTGATCAGGTCGCCTTTCGTGGCCATGCCGAAGATGTTCTTCATCTTCATGAGGTCAATGCCCAGCTGGCTGTCCGTTGCCTTATACGAATCGAACGCTTCTTTCCTGAGCGTGAGGGAGATCATGGCCACGTTCGCTGTGTCGACAGCCCGCGTGGAGAATCCGCTCTCGTCCGTATGCAGGCGGCACTCAGGGATGAGAGCCGAGATAGCTTCGATCGTTTCCCTGAACATGTCTGCATCAATGGTTGCTTTTAACATCGGGTACCCCTTAACAAACTCTAATACAGTATATCGGCATACGTTAATTATAGTGTTTTGGGTTTTTACCCGGGATTACTGGTTTTAGGGGGAACAATCTACACCATGGGTTCACAATGGGGATATGACAAGACGTACATGCGGGCGAAGCTTGAGGGATATCGTTCCCGGGCTGCCTACAAACTCATGGAGATCCAGACAAAATTCGAGATCATACGGCGTGATGATAATATTGTTGATCTCGGCGCAGCACCGGGCAGCTGGCTCCAGGTGGAGCGGACGCTCACTGATGCACGGGTTGTCGGGATCGACCTCAATCCCATTGCACATCTCGATGGAATAGAAACGATCGAAGGCGATCTCAATGACCCCGAAGTCCTGGAACAGGTCCGGGCCATGATGCCGGTCGTCAGTGTTGTCCTTTGCGATGCAGCCCCGAAGTTGTCCGGGCACAGAAGTTACGACCAGGCACGGGTTATCGAGCTGAACGAGCAGGCGCTTGCCTTTGCCTGCAAAGTACTGAAACAGGGCGGCAATTTTGCGGTGAAATCCTTCCAGGGCACCGACTTCCCCGAACTCTATGCCGCAACCAAGGAACATTTTTACTCGGTAAAGACCTGCCTGACGAAATCCACCCGGAAAGGCAGCACAGAACTCTATGTTGTTGCAAAAAATTTCAAAGGATGAATTTCAAAGGATGATCAATTCCCATGGTTCTCAAGGACGCATTTGACCGGCCGGTTACCAATATCCGCATCAGTATTACCAAGCAGTGTAATCTCTCCTGCATCTATTGCCACCGGGAGGGCGAGCGATCACCCCAGGACCAGCTCTCCCTTGAGGAGATCGCGGAGATCCTCAGAGTCTCTGCGGGTTTTGGGATCCGCAGCGTCAAGTTCACCGGTGGCGAACCGCTTCTCCGGCCGGATCTTACGGATATCATCCGGGCCGTTCCTGCCGGTATGGAATGCTCGCTGACAACCAACGGGACGCTTCTTGCAGGCATGGCGCAGGATCTTCGCAAGGCCGGTATGAAGCGCGTGAACGTCAGCCTTGACAGCCTGGACCCGGAGACCTACAAGAAGATCACCGGCATCGACAAACTGAGCGATGTCCTCGAGGGAATCGACGCCGCGCTTGAAGCCGGGCTGACCCCCATCAAGCTCAACATGGTGATGCTCGAAGGGATCAATGATCACGAGATGGATGATTTCCTTTCCTATGTCCGGGGCAACCGGAACCTTATCCTCCAGCTGATCGAACTGATGGACTTCAACAGCTGCGAGCACCACAATGATCTCACCGGCCTTGAAGCCATGCTGGCATCAAAATCAAAACAGATTGTGACGCGGCGCATGCACCACCGGAAAAAATACTGTCTTGACGGGGAAGAAGTGGAAGTGGTCCGCCCGGTCCACAACACCGAGTTCTGTGCATTCTGCAACCGGCTCCGGGTCACCTCGGATGGAAAACTCAAGCCCTGACTCATGCGGACCGACAACCATATCGATATCCGGGGA
>JBAYMI010000099.1:0-7584 GCA_041663625.1 Methanoregula sp. | reverse complement strand
TTCCATCTCGGCCTATTGCACGGGAAAAGACCGGTTTGCCACGATCTTTGAGGACATCACCAAACGCAAACGGGCTGAAGATGCCCTGCGGGAGAGCGAGGCGAAGTTCCGGGGCATGGCGGAGCGGATCTCGGATATCGTTCTTCTGGTGGACAAGGATTTCCTCCTGACCTATGTCTCCCCGTCCCTTCTGGCGATGATGGAAAGGACCGCCCCGGACCTCCTGGGGAAAGCACTCCCGATCAATAACTTCCCGCCATCAGAACAGGAAAAGATCCACGCAGCGTTTCTCGAAAACAGGGCACTGAGAACAACGGGGCCCCTGGAGATCACCTTCCCCCTGCCAGACGGGAGATCGAGAATTCTCGAATTCCATGGGATCCCTTTTTGGGACAGGGGTGTTTTTCAGGGAGTCCAGCTGGTTGCCCATGACATCACGGACCTGCGCAGAGCGCAGGATGAACTCCGGTCGGCATACGAACAGCTTGCTGCATCGGACGAAGAACTCCGGCAGAACTATGAGGAACTCCGGAAAAATGAGCAGATGCTCCGGGCCAGTGAAGAGAAGTTCCGGGCACTGGTCGAGTACTCGCTTGACGGTATCCTGATCACGGATGTAACCGGAATACTCCTCTTTGCCAACCGGGCTGCAGGCGCCATGGTAGATGTGCCGGATCCTGAAGCGGCGAGCGGGAAGACAAACGTGCTGGAGTTCGCCGATCCGGATTACCGGGACGCGATGCTCCGGGATTTTGAGAAGATCAAACAGGGTACCGACGCATACCTGGTGAATTATAAACTCGTTACAACAACAGGCCGGAAGATCTGGGTCGAGTGCATCGGGAAGAAGATCCCATTCCAGGATAAAGAGGCCGTGCTGGTATCCATGCGGGATGTGACCGAGCGCAAAAACAGTGAGGAGCGCGTACGCGAGTCAGAGAACAGGTTCGCAACGGTCTTCCGGAGCAGCCCGGTCGCGCTTACGCTCGTATCCGCCGCTGACGGGGTCTTTGTTGATGTCAATGACACGTTCGCGAGAAATACCGGATATATCCGCGATCAGGTAATCGGAAAAACATCTGAACAGATAGGGCTGATTTCGGATGCTGAAGACCGCGAAAAGATGATCTCTGCGTTCCGGAACCGCCAGGATATCCAGGGCATGGAGATTACCTGCCGGAACAAGGCCGGGGAGATCCGGGCCTGCCTCTTCTCATCCCGCCATATCCTGATGCAGGAGAAACCGTACATCCTCTCCACCATCCTGGATATTTCCGACCGCAAAACGGCAGAAGTTGCGCTCCGGGAGAGCGAGCAGAAGTTCCGCCGGATTGCAGACAATGCGCCGGATATGATTTACCGTATATCGGTTCCTGACGGGAAGTTCGAGTATGTCAGCCCGGCATCGATCGCACTCACGGGGTATACACCGGAAGAATTCCATGCAGACCCCGGCCTCGTCAGGACCCTGATCCACCCTGCCTGGAAGGAATATTTCCGTATCCAATGGGCTGCCCTTCCGGAGAAGAAGGTCCTGCCGGCCTATGAGTACCAGATCATTGACCGTGCCGGCGAGATCCACTGGCTCAACCAGAGGAATATGCCTGTCACGGATGAGACGGGTAACCTCGTGGCAATCGAGGGGATCGTCACCGATATCACCCGGCAGAAGAACACCGAACGTGAGCTGCGGAGAAACGAGCTGCGATCCCTGGCGGTGAGCGAAAACAGCGGTTCCTGGATCTGGGAGATCGATCCTGATGGGATCTACCGGTATTCCAGTCCCGCAGTCGTGCAAATTCTCGGATACCGTGCGGATGAGCTGGTCGGGAAAATGCATTTCTACGACCTGCTCGACCCGTCCATGAAGGCGGATCTGACAAAGGCGGTATTTGCCACCATGGAGGGGCGTGAGCCGTTCCGGAATTTCACTAACCTCAACCGTCACAAAAACGGGACGCCGGTCCTTATCCGGACAAGCGGTTCGCCGGTGTTCGATGAGGACGGGACGTTCATCGGCTACTGCGGGGTTGATGAGGACATCACGGAGCGCACCGCCCGGGAGTCTTCATTCCAGGCATTGGTCAGGAGCATGGTAGGCACAACAGGGATCAATGCTCTCCGGCAGATCGCAGAGAACATCAGTTCCTGGCTGGGAACCGACGGTGTCATGATCGGGGAGATCCAACCGGATAAGCAGACCGTAAACGTCACGTATATGCTCCTTGACGGGAAGGAGGTTGCCGGTTTTACGTACACTCTCCAGGGAACACCCTGCGAGAACGTAACAGAGAAGGGATTCTGCCTGTACCAGGATAATGTCAGGGAGCTCTTCCCCGAAAGCAGGGATCTTGCTGAGTTTAATATCCGGGGATATATCGGCACGCCCCTTCGGAATTCTGCGGGGCAGGTATTCGGGATCCTCTGCGCAGTATCCAAAAACCCGATCATACCTGCCCCGACCATGCAGGAGACCATGGATATTATCGCCGTGAAGGCGGTTGCGGAGATCGAGAGCATGCAGATGGAACGTGCGCTCCGGGAGAGCGAACAGAAGTTCCGGTCTCTTGTGGAATATGCCCTTGAAGGCATCTTCGTTCTCGAACTCGAGGGAACGATCCTGTTTGCGAATGATGCCGCGGTCCGCACACTGGGATTTGAGAGTCCTGCAGAACTGACTGGCAGGAATGTGATGGAATTTGTCGCTCCCGAATCACAACAAGATGCAATAAAGGACTTTGGTGAGGTTGCCAGGGGTCACGATGCATACCTTGCACAATACAAGGTGATAACAGTACACGGAAAAACTATTTTCATTGATAGTATTGGCAAGGTCATAAACTATGAAGGAAAAACAGCGGATCTCGTTTCCATTCGGGATGTGACTGATCGCAAACGGGCGGAGGATGCGCTGAGCAGGAGCCAGCATATGCTTGCCGAGGCCATGGACATGGCTCACCTGGTGAACTGGGAGTTTGATATCGCTTCGGAACTTTTCACGTTCGACGACCGGTTCTATGCCCTGTATGGTACCACCGCGGAGCGGGAGGGCGGCAACCTGATGCCCTGGGAAGTCTATACCCGGGAATTTCTCCACCCGGATGACATGCATAAGATGGACGAGGAGGTGAAGCGGGAAATTACAGCGACCGATCCCAACTACCTGTCCCGGATTGAACACCGGATCATCCGCAGGGACGGCGAGGTCCGGCACATGGTTGTACGGATCGGGCTCATCAAAGATGCTGAAGGCCGGACGATCAAGACCCACGGTGCGAACCAGGATATAACCGAGATCAGGATGGCGGAAGAAGCCGTCCGGGAGAGCGAGGTAAAATACCGCCTGCTTGCCGAGAACGTCCATGACGTGATCTGGACGGCCACCATGGATATGCACCTCACCTACATCTCCCCGTCGGTGATGGCATTGCGGGGATTTACCGTTGAGGAGGCGATGGCAGAATCCATCACTGATGCGGTGACTCCGTCATCCCTTGAAGTATTGATGAGGGGACGGGAGACCGGTCTTCAGTGCCTGAAGAGAGACGAGATCCTTCCCAACAGCACCATGGAGCTGGAATTTTACCGGAAGGACGGTTCAACGGTCTGGACCGAGACCATCATCTCCCTTGCGTTCGACAGCAGCAGGAGACCGGTCGGCGTTGTAGGAGTGATCCGGGACATCACCCAGCGCAGGCAGGTCGAGAATGCGCTCCGTGAGAGCGAAGAGAGGTACCGTTCCCTTGTGGAGACCTCACCGGGCATGATCTGGGAGATCGATCTCCAGGGAAAATTCCGGTATATCAGTCCCATGATGAAGACAACCATGGGATACGAACCAAAAGAGATGGAAGGAAAATCCATCACCGACCTGATCCCGGAAGAGGGCCGGGCCCTGGTGATGCAAAAACTGGCCCGGCACGTGACCTCGGGGGGGCCCATCCCGCCCTTTGAAGTCCCCGCACGCCACCGGGACGGGCATGAGATGGTGGTCGAGATCCGCCCGACGCGGGTGCTGGACACCGGGGGGATTCTGGTCGGATTACGGGGCGTGGCCAATGATGTGACGGAACGGAAGAAAGCCGAAGAAGCACTCACCCGGGCGAACCGCCAGCTCACCCTGCTCGGCAGTGTCACCCGGCACGACCTGCTCAACAAGATCACGGTAATTCTCGGGTACCTCAAGATCGTTGAGAAGAAAAGTACTGACCCTGAACTTGCCGATTACCTGAATAAGATGAAAATCGCAACTGCCGCTATCAAGTCCCAGATCGAGTTCACCCGCGTGTACCAGAATCTCGGTACCCATGAGCCGCAGTGGATTGACCTGGAGACTATTATGCCCTACCCGTATGTCCCGTCAAAGATACTCATCCATGCCGATCTGCGGGGTATCCGGGTCCGGGCCGATCCGATGCTTGAGAAGGTATTCTTCAACCTCCTTGACAACTCCCTCCGGCACGGGAAACAGGTAACGAAAATCGGTGTCTCGTCCCACCCGTCGGGCAGGGACCTTGTCATAGTCTGGGAAGACAACGGTGTTGGTATTCCTGCGGATATCAAGGAGCAGATCTTCGAGCACGGTTTTGGGGAGAACACCGGCCTGGGTATGTTCCTCGCCCGGGAGATCCTCGCCCTGACCGGTATCACCATCACGGAGACCGGTGAGCCGGGCAAGGGGGCACGGTTCGAGATTGTGGTGCCGGGGGGGGCATACAGGATCATATCTCCACCGTAATCGTTGCGGGTTTGTTTTTACCGGGGCAGGAACGATCGCAAGGGGTTTGAGAGGATCGTCCGGATTTCCTGCTTACGAGGTATTCCCGGACCCGATATCATCCAGGATACCATCGTACATCTCCACGAGAGACTGGGTTGAGGCGAGAATATGGGCAGAAACCTCCACGCTGACGAGCGGGTCGATCCTGATGGCCTCGTTGTATGACGTCATTGCATCGCGGTACGACTGCGTTGACTGAAAGGCATCCAGGTTCCCGGAGGAATTGGATGAAGAGGCTGACGGATTGCTGTTGGTGAGCTTCCGGTATTGCTGCCGCATCTTCTGCATCTCGACAAGAGAGAGAGCAAGATCGGCATCACCCTTCCGGATCCAGATCTGGGCATCGTTCCGGTTAAGCGAGAGTGCTTTCTCAAAATACCGGAGGGAGGCTTCGTACTCGCCGTTCTCATAGAGAAGGTTGCCGGTCATCACCAGCGGGGCGGTCTCGTTCGGGCTGGTGATCATGAGGTACTCAAGATCTGCCCGGGCTTCTGTTTCCTCGCCAAGCGCGTGCAGGACTTTTGCCTTGCCCAGCCTCATTCCCGTATCGTTTGGCGAGAGCGCAATGGCGGATTCGTACAGCGGGACCGCGTAGACCGGGTAGTTCGTATCGGCAACCGCACCGGCCGTGATCGAGATGCTCTGGGCTGCCACGTGGGGGGCATAGGCCATAGCCAGGATAAAACCGGCAATAAGAACCAGGCCTGCGATCTCCGGCCAGAACAGGAGACTCTTTTTATCGAACTTTTTTTGCAGATGGTTGATCTTTCGTGCGCTCAGGTACGCATCGAGAACCGCTGCTGCCCAGACGGGCACGATGACAAAAAGAGGGCTGATTGCCGTGAGAAGCGGCAGGGCGAACAGGGCCGCAAGAATACCCGCAAAGAAGAGAAGACCTTTTACAGTTTCCCCGTTATAGAACTGGCCCAGCCCGATGCCGATGAACGACAGGCCGGCAGCTGCCCAGGGTTTTCTCCATTCCTCTCTGGAGAGGTCGAGCCGGTGCGGGGCAGTGTCCTCCGGCTCGGGATCATCGAAGGTGCGCTGGCAGGAATAGCAATAATTATCGTTATAAGGAATCTCTGTCCCGCAGAAAGGGCACTGTTTCATAGAAATGCGAGGATGGCAGAGGGTATATGTATTTCTCCACCCGGCAGGGGAAGGCCGTAAGCACATCTGTACCATACCCGGTTCTTTCGGAAGGGAAAAATCCTGAAGGGATGTAGCAGGGGATCTTTTTATATTATTATATTCTCCAGTAGATCATGCCATGGTCGATGCGATGATCTCCGTTCTCTTTGTAGACGATGAACCGGAACTCCTCAGGCTGACCCAGATCTTCCTGGAACGGACGGGAGCGTTCCGGGTTTCGACATCGACTTCGGCACAGAAGACCCTGGACTCAGGTGCCATCCCGTCGTACGATGCCATTGTTTCCGATTACCAGATGCCGGGCATGGATGGTATCGCCTTTTTAAAAGAGGTCCGTGAGAGGTTCGGTGAGATCCCGTTCATCCTCTTCACCGGCAGGGGACGGGAAGAGATCGTGATCGAGGCTATCAACAACGGGGTGGATTTCTACCTCCAGAAAGGTGGCGATGCCCGGGCGCAGTTCGCTGAACTCTCAACCAAGATACAGTACGCCGTTTCGCGGAGGCGTACCGAGGCGGAACTGCAAAAGAAGAACGAGGAACTCAATGTCTCGTACGAGAAGATCGCTGCAGCCGAGGAGGAACTTCGGCAGCAGCTGGACGAACTCACGATAAAGCAGGAGACCCTGAAAAATTCCGAGGAAAAATTCCGGGCGTTCACGGAAAACATTCCCGATCTTACCACCATCGTCGACATGACCGGGAGTTATACCTATATCAGCCCGTCGATCCAGCGGATCACCGGGCAGAGCGGGGATGAACTGCTGGGGAAAAAGTTTGCCGAGATCGACGGGGCCTTCGGGATCCTTCCGGAAGATAAGGAGATCCTCTTGAAGAACGGCCGTACTGCAGTACAAAAACCCGGGGAAAACATCCCGGTGCCACCGTTCCGGATACGTGACTTTAAGGGAAATATCCTCTCGATTGAAGGCGTGAACACCTATCTGCCCGGAGTAAAGGGAATCCAGGGAATCCTGTTCCACGGGCGCGAGATCAGCGACCGGATCCAGGCCGAAGCAGCACTCAGGGAGAGCGAGGAGAAGTATCGCACCCTGATCGAGGTGGCAAAAGAAGGGGTCGTCATCGTGCAGGACTGGCGTCTTGTCTTTGCCAACAGGCATATAGCAAATTTCCTGGGGGTTCCGGTCGAAAAACTTGCGGGAACCCCGTTCATCGATTATATCTGGCCCGATGACCGGGAGATTATCCGGGAGTATTACCGGAAGTGGATCGCCGGGAAAGAGATCCCTGACGAATGTGATTTCCGGATCATTGGTTCTGGGAGCAGACCGGCCTGGGTTTTCCTTTCATCGGCAGAGATCCCATGGCAGGGAAGACCGGCAACCCTCCACCTGCTCACCGACATCACCGAGCGGAAGTTTGCCGAAGATCTGGCGCGTGAGAGCGAGGAGACGTTCCGGAAAGTCATCGAAGGTGCACCCGATGCCATCTATATCCGGGCGGAGGGAAAATTCGTGTACCTGAACCCGGCCGCACTCAGGCTCTTCGGGGTCTCTTCCGGTGAACAACTGGTGGGAACCCCGTTCCTTGACCGGATCCATACAAAACACCACGAGAAGATAAAAGAACGGATTTGCGAGCCCGATGACAACCCTGACCCGGCACAGCCGCTGGAGGGGATCTACATCCGGC
>JBAYMI010000098.1:0-7586 GCA_041663625.1 Methanoregula sp. | reverse complement strand
GTATAGAGGGGGTCTTTGATCATCTCCGCGGCATCCGGGAGGATCGGGGTGTTGAACGAGAGCAGCACGCGGTGCGTCGGGTTCTTGATAGTCTCGGTCTCCACGAGATCGAGCCGGCTTACCGGGCCGACTTCCGCCCGCATCACCCCGATCTCTTTTGACTCAAGCTCCTTGCAGAGGGCTTCAAGGGCTCCGATCGTATCGGCCTTGATCACGATCCCTTCATCGGCAAGGTTCACGTGGATCTCGGTCATCTCTTTCTTGATCTTTGCCTCGACCTCATCCCGGTTTCCCCGGATCACAAAGAACGGGGATCCTGCGATAACGCCTTCCAGATTGGGGGCGGTGACCTTGATCCCCGCGGCAGCGGCAACGGACTTCACCCGCTCGAACCGGTCTTCCACGAGAATTTCCTTCATGGGCCGGGGTTTTAAGAGCGACCGCACCTTGGTCACGATGACATCCCCCTGCGTTGCCACAGCAATCTCGTCGCCAATCGCGAGGGTGCCGTCGTACAGGATCACATCGAGCGTGGTCCCAAGGCCCCGTTCCTCCTTTACTTCAAGGACTGTGCCTGCGCCTGCGCCTTCAACAGCGAGCTTAAGCGCATCGCCCATATAGCGCTGGGCAAGCCCGATCATGACAAGGAGGAGATCTGCGATGCCCTCGCCGGTATGGGCGCTGACCGGAACGATCGCAAGGTTGCGCTGGAAATCCGCGACCCGGTCAAACCGGTCCGCGGAGAAGTCCAGCTCGGAGAGCTTGCCCACGATCTCGTAGGTCTTGTTCTCGACATCACCCTGTACGCGCTCGTTCTGCTTCGCAAACGAGGAGAGAAACGACTCGTTCTCATTCACCCGCCAGCCGTGGATGCGATCGGTTTTGGTTGCCGCAATGACAAACGGCGTCTTGCAGTTCCGGAGGATCTGGAGCGCCTCGATAGTCTGGGGCTGGAATCCCTGGTTGATGTCAACTACGAGGATTGCCATGTCCGCGAGCGCCCCGCCCCGGGCCCGGAGGGTTGTGAAGGCGTGGTGTCCCGGTGTATCAATAAAAAGAAGGCCGGGAATATTGATCGGAACCTTCTCCATCGAGCCGCTCAGTTTTCGTATCGCTTCGATGGGGACTATGGTTGCACCGATGTGCTGGGTGATGGCACCGGCCTCGGAGCTCACGACTGATGAACCCCGTATCCGGTCAAGGAGCGAGGTCTTGCCATGATCCACATGCCCCATGACGCATACAATCGGCGTCCTGATCTTCGGGTTCTCTGCCATAATCCTGCCCCCTCGTATCGTCCAAGCTCTGGTTCCGGGTAAAAATCCCCTGCTCCTACGTGACCGCGCCCGCATGCCAGCGCGCCTCATCGTCAGGAAAGAAAGTTCAGAGCCACCTGATATGTAATGGACGGCTTACCCTATTAATAGTCACCTCATGGGAACGAGCGGTGGTGCGGTTCATTTCACGCCGCGTGTACGGTTCATGGGGCAATAGTACACGGATAGATTAATGAGAGACCGGTGCAAATGTAAAAAGGACATCTGCCAGGGTAGGGTAGTCTGGTTATCCTAAGGGGCTGTGGATCCCTCGACCCGGGTTCAAATCTCGGCCCTGGCCTTTTTGTCGGACGATTTTATCTGTCTTTTCTTGCGTCGCAGTGCATACTCCCGGCCCCATAGTTTAACAATATGGAATGTATTCATTACATTCATTAAATATTACCATAATTTTAAATTCCGGGATGATTTATTCCCCATATAAGCAGGCAGGCATAGTTCTCGGGAGTCCATGGTTCTGATGATGGGGATGAGAAAAAAGGGTCTGGTATTGGGCATACTATGTGCATTGGCATTCGTTTCGCTACCGGTAATGGCTGCAGATCTGCGGGTTGGGCCGGCACTATCCGGGGGTCAATTCGATTCATTAGATAATGCACTGGCTGTAGCATCTAATTATGATAATATTGTGCTGGTAGGTGATGTCAACTCAACACTGACCCATGGGAACACCACCGGTATTTCGAAGAGCGTCACATTCAC
Organism: Methanoregula sp.; assembly: GCA_041663625.1. Classification (GTDB taxonomy): domain Archaea; phylum Halobacteriota; class Methanomicrobia; order Methanomicrobiales; family Methanospirillaceae; genus Methanoregula. The sequence continues at coordinate 5,547 of JBAYMI010000098.1, read as the reverse complement.
ATCTCAGGGATATTCAGTATTTCTGAACAATACCCTCTTTTTCAACGGTACGGGAACTACAGTCACATTCGCAGATGCACCGAAATTCATTCGCGCAACCGCCGGGGATACGCTGTTCAGCAACAACTCCCTCGTCCAGTTGACTGATTCAACAACTCTTTCCGGATCCTCCGGAACACTTACTGCAGGTGCGGCCGTTACGGCAATCAATATCTCCGGCAATGGGAACGCGATCTCCAATGCCTGGACAATCACGGGAACCGGGGGCGGGACGAATTCCATGGCTGTCAATGTGTCCGGTTCAGGAAATACCGTGACCCTTACTTCAGGATCCATCACCAGTGAAGGAAAGGGCATCAACCTTGTCGGCAACAACAACCAGATCACGGTGGCTTCTTCTTTGATCACGGCGCCATCAGGAAAGATCTATCTCTGGAGCGGGGCATCAGGAAACACCATCACGGACTCCAGTTTCTCATCGAACCGGCCCAGGGTCTATATCTATAATGGCACGTCAGCCAAAACCACCTATGCATGGTATTTCTATAATGACAGCTGGTCCCCCAGCGGCAAGAACCGGAACATGACCATCGATGTCTCATATGCAATACCCCTTGCCGGAAACGTTGGCATTGCAGCAAACCTGTACAATGTCTCGGGTGTCGCGAACGATATACATCGTAACACCACCCTGAGTCTGTCCAACGGGTACACCGGCGGAATCCTCACGAACTATACAAAGGATACCATTTTTTACAAATTCCCCGCCGAGGTTCCCGTCAACCTCTCGTTTGGAGAAAACACGTTTGGCAACTCATACCATGAACTGAATATCGGGACGGTGGTGGTCCTCAATTTCAACCCGGTAAATTCAATAACATCAGAGAATTTCAACGTAACACAGACTACAAACTGGTCCACCATCCCTGACTTCACTGCTGCGCCCGATCTCCGTTTCGTCATCGATGACGGGACCGCTGCCCACAATTTGCGGGGCAATCTCAGTTTCACGGAAAACCTTGACCTGACGGATCAGACCACCGGGACTGCATTGCAGACTCTCGGAAACAATTTACAAATAGCTACTGCAGGGAACAGCATAGATCTTAACGTGGCCGCAGCAGGGATGTCGGCATTCAACAAGAAGGCAACCCTGACGGTCTACCCGACAGGATTCAGTTTCTCGTCGGGATCTGACATCAAGATCACTGCAACGACAGATTCGGGTACTTCCACAGTCCTGTATAATAATGGCGTATGGCTGGACAAAGCCGGTTTCGTTGCATCGGGAGACGATGTAACCGTCGGCCCCGGATATATCATCCTTCCCGTCCAGCACTTCAGCAAATACAACTTTAATGAGAAATCATCATCCAGCAGTACCACAACCAGCAGCAGTGACTCCGGACCCGCAGGGAGCGGCAGTTCCTATGATCCCCCCTCGGCAACATCTGGAGGGAAGACCGCAGAGACCGTGAATGTCGGCGGGGGATCCATCATTACCAGAGCTGATGTGGCGGGGTCAGATCTCGGGAAGACCCTTGTCATCACTGCACGGCCGGTTGACAGCCTGCCAACAAGCCTGGCTGGCGCTCCCGCCAAGGTATACCAGTACCTCTCCATCACGACCAGTACAATCCCCGGAACACTGAACCAGGCAACCCTCTCATTCAGTATTCCCAAATCATGGCTTACAGCAAATGGATTCACGAAGAGCGATATCGTCATGATGCATTATGTCAACGGGCAGTGGCAGGTGCTTGAGACGAGGTTCATCTCGGAGAATGGCAATTCCGTGAATTATGAGGCGATCACGCCCAGTTTCTCCTACTTTGCGGTTGCCTACAAACAAGGCGGCACGAATATGTCAGCATTCACACCCACTGTAACCACCACCGTTGCAGCTGCTGATAAATCACTGCCAGTTACCACTACGGGCATACAGGCAGCATCGCAAGCATCACAGATCCCGGTTGCGACCACAAAAACACCGGTTGCATCCCCCCCGCAGGCAGCTCCTCCTGTCGAGGGATCCCCGGTATCAGTGATCGTTGCCAGTATAATCAGTATCGCGATAGGCGCGTTCCTGATACGCCGCTGGTGGATACACCGGCAGAATCCAACACTCTTCAAGAATCTAGAGTGAGTGGGACACAAATCCCATAAACGATCAACACGTTTTTCAGCATCCCCGCGGGAGTACATTTTTGTGCATCGAGAATCGATTTTGTACAGCAATGTCATCCAACAAGGAACACCTTGGATAGCACATCTGGAGAACTGAAAAACAAATGCCAGAAAATCATTATGTCCACGGCTACTCCCCCCGGGAGTCGGAGCGGCTCGCCGACCAGGCGTATACCCTCACGAGTCTCCTCCATGATGACACCCGGTATCCCGCAGGTTCGCGGGTGCTGGAGGCCGGCTGCGGGATAGGCGCCCAGACCACGATCCTGGCTAAGAACAGCCCGGATGCCATTATCACCTCAATCGATATATCGGCAGATTCCCTGAAACGGGCAGAAGAGACAATTCGCAAGGAGGGGATTACAAACGTGACCTTCCGGCAGGCGGATATCTTCCGGCTCCCGTTCGAACCAGGCAGTTTTGATCACATCTTCCTCTGCTTTGTGCTGGAACACCTTGCCGAACCCAGGCGGGCGCTCGAACAGTTCCGCCCGCTCTTAAAAGACGGGGGCACGATCACGCTGATCGAGGGCGATCACGGCTCGACCTTCTTCCACCCGGAGAACGAGGAGGCTCGCCTGGCGATACAGTGCCTTGTTACGCTCCAGCAAAAGATGGGCGGCAATGCCCTCATTGGACGGGAACTCTACCCGCTCGTAAGCAGTGCCGGTTTCCATGATATCCATATCTCGCCCCGGATGGTGTACGTGGACGCATCCCGACCAATGCTTGCCGAAGGGTTTACGAAACTAACGTTCACAGCAATGGTTGAGGGCGTTGGTCCCGCGGTGCTGGAGCAGGGGCTGATGAGCCGCGATGCATGGGAACGGGGTGTCGCCGCTCTTTACCGCACTGCCGAAGAGGATGGGGTTTTCTGTTACACGTTCTTCAAGGCAACCGCCAGGAAATAACAGATGAGATACCAAAAGGGAACGTCATGAATATCTCATAATCCTTCCCACCCCCACCCGGGAAGATTCAATCATGCAATAGTGAGACCGTCGCTCTAGCACTCCGGGAGACTGCCCAGACCCTCTCCCCGCCTGCGGTAAAATAGTCCCCGCGTGAAATTCTCATTTTTTCAAACGTTCACTTTCGCAGCGTGCATGCCGTCTCCTTTTTTACTGGTCAATTCCTTTTGTTATCCGGAGATCTGATATGGACGAGACTGTGCAGGCACGCGAGATCGAAGAGATGCTCCGGGCAATGAACCGGTGCTGGACGGAAATGTGGAACGAACCGGCATTCAGGAAGTACATTCATCCCGATGCCGTGGCAATCGTGCCCTCTACGCCCGGACGGCTCGAAGGACGGGATGCCTACGTGGCAGGCTGGCGGGACTTTGTCAGCGCAACCACAATTCATGCATGGAATGAAACGGAGCATCGTATTCAGATCTACGAGAAGGGACAATGTGCCGTGGCCACGTACTTCTTCACCATCACATTCTCGATGAGCGGACGGGTGCAGACCATGAAGGGCCGGGACATGTTCTTCCTTGTCCGGGAGGGGAACCGATGGCTTGTTGCCGCGGATCAGTTCTCTCCTGAGCCGGTCATGGCATAGACACACCAACAGGAGATGCTGGCAGGAAAACGCAACCGGTAAATGTTCACGCAGAGAAGTATCACAGAGAACACATGGACACCATCGTTATCGTCGGTTACATCGCAGGTACTCTCACCACCATCTCATTTGTACCGCAGGTAGCAAAGGCATGGAAGATGAAGGAGACACGGGACATCTCGCTGGTCATGCTCGTGCTCTTTGCGGTCGGTGTCTTTCTCTGGACAATCTACGGATTCCAGGTCAGCTCCCTGCCCATCATCGCTGCCAACATCACTACGTTTCTTTTGATTCTCGTCCTCCTTTTCCTGAAGTTACGGTACAAGTAAGAACATCAGGAGAACGGGACGGAGAATGGATACTCTGCTAAAAATTGCTATTTTAAAAAAAGAGATTCAGTCCTGAAGGAGTACGAGACAGCCAGAGAGCCTGTCGTGAAGCCCCTGGTGCTTCTTCGTGAACCCGATCATGATGAAGCCGATAAAGATGATCAGGGTTGAGACGTATTTCCAGAAAAAGCGGAGCGAGGTCCGGGCAAAAGTCGGCTTGTTCCCTGCGAGATCCGTGACAACGAGTTTCATGAGCACCTTGCCGGGAGTTGCCTGGCTGCGGGATGACTCAAAACCTGCATAGTAGATCCACGGGACGACAACAAGGGTAAGGCCATAGGCTGCAATAATCGAGCCCATCAGTGCCGCTGTTGTTCCCTCGGTTGTCAGTTCGGAGGCCGGCACATGCTGGAACGCGTAGAAATACAGGTTCTGGAATCCCCTGAAAAGGCCGAGGGTTCCTGCGAGAACCAGATCGAACAGTACAATGAGGATGATATCAACAATGAATGCAATAAGCCGCCTGCCCAGACCTGCATAAACCCCGACCTCAGGCCCCTCGTCTTCTTCCGGAACGGCCGCGGGGATCGACTGGACAGACGCTATGTCGGTCCCGCACCACTGGCAGAATTTTCCGGAGGCATCAGTCTCTTTTCCACATTTAGGACAGAACATTCGATATACTCCTGATACGTAAAGTTAAACCGGGTGTCCTTTTTAATTTAACTGTTCTTTCCTGACTTTTCTGGCATTTTTTCCCTCCGGGCTGGTTATTTTTCCTGCATTCCGGCGACAGCCATGGCGCGACCCTCATATCATCATCGAAGCACAAATCAGTAATATGAATACATGCAAGCAATCTGCATGCATTATGCCCCGATTCTTGTAGTCCTGGCAGGACTCGTACTCTGTGCGCTCACTGCCGGCTGCACGAGCCCGACCCAGGCAGAGATCAAAACCGTAGAAACCACAATGCCTACGGCAACGGTGACATCCACCGCAACCATCTCATCGGTGGTTGCAACACCGGTCCAGGTTGAGACGCTTCCGGCTGAGCAGTACGTTGACATACAGGTGAGCAAGGAGCGCCCCGACTTTTCGCTCCACCTCCTCTACAATGGCGGCAAGGGAGAAGCCTTTGTCCAGAATATCCTGATGAAGGTGACCCTCGCCAATGGGGAAGTCATCGAGCAGTACATGAACAACAATGAGCGGCGGCCACGGCGCGGGGACGAGCTCATCATCCAGGGAACGCGGGGCAGCGGCAGCGACCGGGTTGAGGTGTTCGTAACCAGCGCGGGCAGGACCTACAAGGCGTTTGACCAGAAACTGCTGACGCTCACGTACTAAAAACACCGCACATAATTCTTTTTTCACCGGTGTTTATTCTCCCGGTCACCCTGAGTGATTGATCCTGCTGATCCGTTCGGCATAACGCTGGGTCGCGTAACCGAGCACGGCAACG
>JBAYMI010000097.1:0-7667 GCA_041663625.1 Methanoregula sp. | reverse complement strand
GCCACCGATATGGACTTCCGGATCACGTACCTGAACCGTGCCGGGGAAGGATTGTTCGGATGGAAATCCCGTGAAGTTATGGGAAAAGATATTCACGACATCCTCCAGTTCAACTCAACAAAAGATCATAACCCCAGTATCATGGATCAACTCTTATCCCGGGGTACGTGGAAAGGTCCGCTGGTTCAGGCCACCCGCTCCGGAAAACATATCCGGATTGAATGGTCAATATCGATCTTCAAAGATCATGCGGGAACGATGAAAGGAATCGTGGGACTTTGTCGGGAGATCCCCGCGATGAAATAACCTCGTGAAGAACCTGAGATGACTTCGCAGTTACGAGAGAACTCATCCTTGGGTTATGATGATAACCGACGGAATTCAATCCATTTGAAACACATTCATTTTTCAAAATTATTGGGGAGTTTATGCACAGGATATGCCCCCTCATCGTACGAGATTTCAGGAAATGAATGATGGTTGAGATCGTCTTCCCTCCCATTCCCCCGCAATCTGCCCTTCTTTCTTTCAGGATCCTCCATGCCAGTTACATTGGCCGATGACATTCTTGTATAACACAAAATTAAAAATCTGGTACACAACGCCCTCTTGTGTATCACCGGTGTTACACAAAGAATCCCTGTGTATCATAGAATGGTGACGATGGTACGCTGGAATTCCCGCTCTTGATCCTAAATTACGGGGAGAATTTACTCGCTGCTCGTCTCTGTGATCGAAATCAAACGGGAGAACCGCAGGATCGTTGGTCTTGTTCCTTTCCCTTCCCGGGTTACGACAAGGATTCCTCCGTCAGTCAGTTTGCGCAGGATACGGTGAGCGCTTTGTTTCGGGATTCCCGATTCCATAATAAAATCGGCGGTCTTAAAGATCGGGCGCGAGAAGTGCGTATCGATCGCCCTGATTGCGTACTCCGAGTGTGTCACTTCCGGTACATGTTCTTTCATTTCCTCGTACAGGCCGATGATCGCTGTTGCCTTCATCGTCTTCTACACCCGTTTGGACAGTAAGATGAAGTGCGGCAGGAATATAACTGCGGCACCGATGAATGCGATGGTTATCCCGGCCCGTAAGGAAGATCCCGACCGGGATCGCAAAGACACCGGCCAGGATTGCCGCAAGGCCGACCTTCCCGAACCAGAGTAATGACCGTGGTAAATATCGCATAACGGAGGTCCGACCGCTCCGGACAATCACCTCCTCAGTTCTGCACCACCGCCCGACTACAGCCGGAACATCATCCCCCCGGCTCATTCCCGCTTAAAACAAGCTCCATACAGGCCGGTTTTTCCGCTCGCAAAACCTCCGGATAGCCAGCCGGGGCCAATGGCGGGATTTCCCGTGACACTCCTCGCAAAAATGCCCGAAACAGGCCGGTCGGGATCTTCCGGAAATCGGGAAACGGGGTCCAGAATGAGCCCGAATTGGCCATCTTTATCGTTCCGGGCAGGTGAGAGTACTGATAATCAAAAGGGAGATCCGGTCCATTATACCGCCGCAACCGTCAGCGATGTACAATCCCCACCCTTCAGATCGATAGATCCTGGGATGGTTGGAGTTACGGGCAGCTGCCGGTGCAAAGAGCAGCGCGACAAGTCCGGGGCTCCATCGTCCCTTCAATCAACCGAAGAAGAACAGCGAGGCGATGTGAAGCGAGCCGGAGCATCAGCGAGAACGAGCGAACATGACCGGGCGTCTTCTGCGCATCCGGGAACCAGTTGCCACTTCACCATTCCTGTTTGTAAACGACCTGATGAAAAAGTGCTCATTATTCCTCGCACTTGAACTCGATGTCGTCATTCATGTGCTCATATCCCCAGTCACAGAGCTGGTCGAGGATCGGGATGAGGGATTGTGCCGTTTCCGTAAGCGAATACTCCACTTTCGGAGGAACCTGCGGGTACACCTTCCTGGTGACGAGACCATCTTTCTCAAGTTCGCGAAGCTCTTTTGTCAGCATCCGCTGGGTGATCCGGGGTGTTACCCGGTCCACGATCTGGTTGAAACGCAGCGTTCCGTCCTTGAGCTGGTAGATGACCAGCGGCTTCCACTTGCCCCCGATCACGTCCAGCGTTGCCTCGATCCCCCAGCTGTACTTGTATTTTTTCGGCGTGGCTTCCATAGTATCAAATCTGTAAGTATGTCACATGTTTGTTTGTATGGACTATATTTGTCATACACACTTGATATATACTACAGTTACATGGGCGATACTGGCAGACCCGTGATGGATGAAGAACCACAATGTACCATAAGGGTGTCAGGATTTCGTGGGGAGGGTTTACAAATGAGTCAAAACGTGTTAGTATTATCAGCCAGTCCCCGGAAGGGCGGCAATTCCGATCTGTTATGCGATCAGTTCATGAAAGGTGCAATCGAAGCCGGAAACCAGGCAGAGAAGATTTTCTTAAGAGAGAAAAAGATCCATTTCTGCTTTGGTTGCATGGCATGCCAGAGTAACGGGGGGAAATGCGTCCAGAAGGATGACATGGCCGGAATCCTGGAAAAAATGACTGCGGCTGATGTCCTCGTGCTCGCAACTCCTGTATACTTTTACACCATGAATGCACAGATGAAGACCCTGATTGACAGGACGCACCCGAAATATCCCAATTTCGGTACCAAGGACATCTATTTCATCGTCAGTGCAGCGGACACCAGCAGAGAAGCGCTTGAAAGGACGATTGAAGGATTCAGGGGATTTTTATCCTGTTACAGCGGCCTGAACGAAAAAGGGACCATCTATGGGACCGGTGCAGGTAATATCGGGGACATCAAAGGGAGCCCGGCGATGGAGCAGGCATATGAAATGGGAAAGAACGTATAGGGGGTTGAGGACGGGTAACCGGTTGGCGACTTTAGGAAACCGTGAAGGGATTGCGACATGAATAGAAAGAAAATCCATGCAAACAATGCAAAATGCCTTGTCGCCTATTTTTCGCGTTCAGGTAACAACTATGCCGGCGGAGGGATCGTGAACCTGCCGGTCGGCAACACGGAAGTTGTGGCAACGATGATTCAGGAAATGACGGGAGGCGACCTTTTTCATATTGAAGCGGTGCATGCATATCCCACGGATTATACAAAAACCACGGATGTAGCAAAGGAGGAACTTCGCACCAGTGCCCGGCCGAAACTTACCGGCCATCTGGAGACTATGGCATCCTACGATAGGATCTTCCTCGGTTACCCCAACTGGTGGGGAACAATGCCGATGCCGGTCTTCACGTTTCTGGAGGAATATGATCTCGCCGGAAAAACGATCGTCCCGTTCTGCACCCATGAGGGAAGCTGCCTTGGGCGGAGTGTTTCAGATATCAGGAAGAGTTGCCCGCAGTCAACTGTCATGGACGGTCTTGCCATCCGTGGCGGGGATGTGAAAAACGCGAAGGGTACCGTGGCCGGCTGGCTGCGGGATGCCGGGATGGATGCGGGAACGTGACGGATAAATCATACGAAAAACAGGGTGAAAAAATGCTGTACAGAAAAGTTCCAAAGAACGGAGACGAACTTTCCATCCTCGGATTCGGGTGCATGCGTCTTGCCTCAAATCCGGATGGATCGATTGATGAAGAGCGGGCTGTGAAACAGATTCGCTTCGCGATCGACCGCGGGGTGAACTATGTCGATACGGCCTGGCCTTACCACATGGGAGAGAGCGAGCCGCTTGTGGGCCGTGCCCTTGCCGGCGGGTACCGTGAGAAAGTAAAACTCGCGACAAAACTTCCTTCGTGGCTTATCGGAAGCAGAGAGGACATGGACAAGTACCTGGATGCCCAGCTGGAGAAACTCAAAACCGACCACATCGACTATTATCTCGTCCATGCCCTTGTCGGCGACCTGTGGGACACGGTCGCGAAGCTGGGCATTACCGATTTCCTTGACAAGGCCAAGGCTGACGGCCGCATCAGGAACGCAGGTTTCTCCTTCCACGGAGCAGGAGAAGATTTCAACCGGATCGTGGACGCCTATGACTGGGATTTCTGCCTGATCCAGTACAACTACCTGGACGAGAAGAACCAGGCCGGTACCGCGGGCATGGAATACGCAGCTTCCAAAGGTCTTGGCATCATCGTCATGGAGCCCCTCCGCGGAGGGAACCTGACGCGGAATGTGCCCCCTGCGATACGATCGATCTGGGACGAAGCAAAAACAAAGCGGTCTCCTGCGGAATGGGCCCTCCGCTGGGTATGGAACCATCCGGAGGTTACCGTCGTCCTCTCCGGGATGAATGACGAGTCGCACATCCAGGAGAATCTTAAGATTGCAGACCAGGCCTACTCCAATTCGCTGACAGAAGCGGAACTGCAGCTGGTAAAAAAGGTGGAGAAGAAGTACCGCGAACTGATGAAAGTGGGCTGTACCGGCTGCCAGTACTGTATGCCCTGCCCATCCGGGGTAAACATCCCGTTGTGTTTCGAGCATTACAACAACCTGTACCTGGCCGATAATCCCGACGGGGAGAAATTCATGTACGCCGCACGGCTGGGCGGGGCCGTTGCCCTCGGGACACCTGAGTTTGCGTCACTGTGCGTGCAGTGCGGACAGTGCATCGAACAATGTCCCCAGCACATCGACATACCCACGGTTCTCGAATCCGTTGTGGCAGAACTTGAAGGGCCTGGTTTTGAGGAGAGAGTTGCCATGGCAAAGCAGATGTTCAAACAGACATGAGCGCGTACAGGGCTTTTTTTTCAGGGTCTGGACCTCTTCATTCAAGATTCCTCCAATGGAGGGAAACTCGGAACCGTGGAGGTTACCCCAATCCCTGTGATAATCCCCACAACATTCTGCGCTGTCACCGGGTCCACGACCCGGGCCAGCATGAGACCGGCCATCACAACGAACACGGTCCAGAACACTTTTTTTACCTGCTCGTTCTTTCCGAACGCAGATAGGATCGCATCCGCGTCTGCCTTCATCGCCCGCCGGATCAGTTTCAGCAGGATAATTAAGAGCGGAAGGAACAGGATCGAGCGCCGATAAATGCGATGGTGATCCCGGCCCGTCCCTCAAGGAAAATCCCGGCCGAGATCCTCGGCCTCACGGCCGGGATACCCTCCGGAGAGGCGGCAGTCCGGCGCTAAACCAGCCAGGCATATTTTACGCGCCCGTACAGGGCGTCCAGGTAAAAGATATGCGGCTTACCGGCGGAGTCTGAGATCACGGTGCAGGTTGATGCGCTATAATCGACCTTCTCTTTAGTGGGGAGAATCGTGGGATCTGCGCTGATTTCAGCATACAAGAGCGCCGAATTCCTGCCACCAACGAACACCAGGTGCCCGCCCGTAAGGCCCCCGCCGGAACTATCTTTGCTTACGAAGGTTGGATACCAGCCGTCCATCACTCTTCCATTGGCGCTCGAAAGTACCGAAGTTGTGAACGAATCATTGTCCAGCGGGCCCCGGGCCGTCATGAGCGTCTGGTTCAGGGCATCTTCGTAGATGATGGTCGCAACTCCGTCAGGCCCCATGGTGAATGAGGGGTAGACTCCGGTAAGCCCCGTTATGGCACTGGTTCCGGTCTCTCCCCAGCCCCGGTCCACTGTCACGGACTTCCAGTCTTTTCCTGCCGGTTTCCAGGAGAACCGCTGGGATTCATAGAGAAATCCGTCACCATGGGCGATATACACGCCCGCATCGGTTATCCGGAGCTGCGGGTTTTTCCCGGCATTTCCCAGATGTCCCCCGATTCCATGATCGGCAATCTCCGTATTCCATGTCGCGTCCGGATTCCGCGTCCCGTACATCAGGTTGGAGAATGAGGTGCCGTCGTCATACGCAAGGTGAGGAGTTCCGGTCCTGTCAAATGCAAGCGATGTGGAGTAGCCCTCGGTAATATTGGGATCCACATTCTCATAGGTCCATACGCCATCCTGCTTGTACGCAAAGATGGGCGTACTGTTCCTGGCCCGGTAACTTACCGCGGGGGTGCCCGTCACCGGGTTGATATCCAGGGAGACTCCGCAGGAACGGACCGATGAAACCACTTTTTCTGCTTTGGCCTTTCCATGGTCCACGCGGACAAGTACGAGAGCATTCCGGTTTATGTCATAGTACGTCAGGTACAGGACATCACCCGGCCCCGTGGCAGCGGCGAATATGCGGGTTCCCCAGCAGATTGACGGATAATCGGGAGTAACATTATTTACGAGCGCTTTGGTATTCCAGCGGGAGTCGTCGTTAACGACACCGAGATCAATATCCCCGGCATCCTCCGTGGAGACGATATTCGTTTCGGTTCCGGCAACGGGAATGGCACATAACGCCAGGGTTACCAATAGGAGTATCATTAAAAATCTCAGGGGATGCGGGATAGTATTTTTCATCAGGCCACCATTGCATTGAATTTAAAAAAAGAGGTGATAATACTGGCGTTGAATGAAATTTTTTTTTCACCAATGCGATTGCACCATTCCGGCTTCCCCGTTTCAGAACAGACCTGGTTTTGTATCCGGGGGATCCGAACCGCGGAAATAACCGGGAGCATTTTTTTCACTCACCGCTCGGTTTTTCACAAGTCCTGAAACTAGTACAACCAGTTGATTGATCTTCACCTGCCCTGCCATCGATGATGCGGCCATCGGCCCTGGCGTTACAGCGGTCGTAAACGAACCGGGGGGAAGCGGCCATCCCGGCCCTGCATGCATCGTATATGCGACGAGGGATAAAAGCGGGAATGGTTCACCCATCCCTCATACCGTCACGTAGCGGTTGTGATAAGCGTGATTAATGGACACCCCGTACTGGTGCCCGGGGTCGTGGTGGATCAGACCGCGTTCCACCAGGTGTTCATAGGGAGTAAAACAAAATGTGAGTACACCGTAGTCGTTGTAGTCGTAGTAGTTGAAGGGTTTCGCCGTTCCCCAGCCGGCATCCACATCATACGTCAACGGCCCACCCCAGGCATGGATCGTGGGAGTCTCATCCGGTTTCAACCGCCGGAGCTCCGCGATATACTCCTTTGTTACGTTAATCGTTGTATCAGGGGCCCAGGTGACCGCAAACTGCACTTCGACCGTTTCGAGGGAGTTTGAGACAATCACATTCTGGTAATCCGTGCCATACTCATCGCCCTGGCCATTGAGTATTACATCCGGGACCGTGACCGTGTTGTAAAGCTGGGTTACAACGTGAAAATTCCAGCTGCCGGTATCTTCAGATTCGACAGCGAAAGCCCCCGGTATGCAGAGCATGATGGCAAGCAGGATTCCGAGAACGCACATACCTGTTTTTCGTATCATCTGAGAAGACCCTCTGTTACCCGGTATGCCCGCTCGTACGATCCGGCCCGGTCATCCGGGCGTGGAACCGGGCATCCTTGGAAGATAGTATCCCAGCCGGGATCAACAGAGAACATGAGTGGGGAATAATAATAGTCTTTGAGTTGAATGAAATTTTTTTTCAGTTATTTATCAAAAGGATTTTTCTGGCTCACGTGCTGCGTCCCGCGGATTGCCAAGAGAACGGGATTTGCATTGGATGCATGAGAGCCGGGAACGGGCGAACCGCCACGTCCCGTGCCAGGATCGCGGCCATCCCAACATCGCCAAACCAGACGTAATACCATCGTTTATGTCGCATAGAGGGGGTCAGATCGTCCCTGTTCTTCGACGTGCGAGTGGTTCATCAGAATCCGAAAGGTTCGTC
>JBAYMI010000096.1:0-7757 GCA_041663625.1 Methanoregula sp. | reverse complement strand
GCCGTAGGATAGATGGACACTCCTATAGGGAGATCGAAACGGCCGGCAAGGTGCCGGACGATCTGCGTCATGTACGCGGCCTCTTTCTCCGGGGATTCGGCAACACCGCTCGTAAGGGAGATTGCTGAAATCTTCCCCCGGGCTGCTGCTGCTTCCACCAGTGCGGTGATCTCGTCGATGGATTTTACCCGCCCGTGCAGGATCGGCACCGGGCAGAACTTGCAGTCAAAGACGCACTGTTCGCTGACGGTAATGTAGGCCTGTTCCGGGCAGTGGCAGAGCGGAAGTTCGAGCTGGCCGTACGCGATGATCCGGCCTTCTTTCTGGATCGCGACACCGTCCCGCCAAGGGATCACTTTGAGCGGGGACTCTTTTTTTATAGAGAGCCGGACACGGCGATCGCCCGACCGTACGAAAAACGAACTGCCCCCGGCACCCGGTCCGGCCGTTGCCGTGGTCTTCATATCCGGTGGCAGCAGCGAGGCATCGATATCCGCACTCCCGATGTTGATCAGGAGTGCTTTTGTTTCGGCAGTAAGTCCCTGGTACATTTCAAGCTCACCCCTTTGGTATCAAAAACGATGCCTCCACGGCAGGTCCGTGGATTCCGGGCAAGCCAAGGCCCGGATTCGAACCGGGTTGTAGCTGATCTGCAGTCAGCCGCGTAGCCACTCCGCCACCTTGGCAGTCACGCTGGAATTCGTGCCTGTTACTTTTGACCGGATTGTTATTAATATCCTGATTTCCGGGCAGTTTTTGCCGCAACAATACGCGCCCTCCCTCTGAGACCCTATAAAACGAGGTGGAGGCGGATATGGCCTGACAGGTTTGGAGGGCACAATTTCCTGCCCCATATTGCCGCGATTTCCCGGATTCGGGCTTGTTCAGGTATCTTTGGCTCACACGTCCGAGTTTTTATTTTCTCCCCCAAAATGTATCTGCCGGCTATCTGCCGGTGCAGGATGGTTTCGTGACAGTCCGTTATGTTTCGAAGGGACTGACCTGTACGAACCACCGGGAGAGCCATCGGGGAATACTATGGTAAAAAAAGAATACGTTTACATCATCGCAGCAGTCATCATTATCGCCCTTGCGGCGGTTGCATTGTATGCCTTTTTCGGATCGAACGCGACAAAAACCACGGCAGCGGCATCATCATCACCGCAGCAGCTCAAAACGCTGAACGTCGGATACCTGCCCAACAATGGGGCGACCCTCATCTTTGTCGCAAAAGAACAGGGATATTTCACCAGTCAGGGGCTCGATGTACAGCTCTCCTCGTTCTCGAACAGTGCGGAGGGCACCAATGCCATTATCGCAAAGAAAATCGATGTCGGCGGCTTCGGCCTTGCCCCGCTGATCTTCATCTCAAAAGGTGTCAACGAGACGATCATCGGCGGCCAGATGGGGGAGGGGGCAGCGGTCTATACCACACCGGATAAAGTATCGGAGTTCACGAACCTTACCAGTTTTAAGGGAAAGACGGTCGCCACCGTGAGGGCGGCATCGGGAGATATCCACTTCCGGGGCGCACTCCAGGGTGCAGGCCTGGATCTTACGAAGGATGTGACAATCCAGGAACTGGCCACACCTACTGCGGTTATCGAGGCGCTGAAATCCGGCAAAGTCGATGCGGGGATCCTCTGGACTCCCTACACGGAAACGGCCCCCCAGCAGGGATTGGTCCTCCTGTGGTACACCGATCAGTACTACCCCAGGCACCCGTGCTGCCGCATCGCCGTGCTGACGGATCAGCTCAATACCAACCGGGACAGTTTCGTCAGCTATGAAAAGGCACTTATCCAGGCCTATGACTTCACCAAGTCAAACCCGGACCAGACCCTTGAAGATGTCGCAAAGTATGTCCAGATCAACAAGACGGATCTGAAGAATGCAATCAACAGCCCGCACTTCTATATCTCTCCCGACCCGAACACCAAGGCCATCGGGACAACGTACGACCTGATGAAGTCCATCGGTTACATCAACACGACCGTGAATGTCAAGGATCACATCGACACGAGCGTGTACAAGCAGGCACTTGACGAGCTTGCAAAACAGCATCCCGACAATACCGTCTACCAGCAGCTTGAGGCCGATTACGCGACCCAGAATCCATGAACATGACCGGGGAAATTCCCGGCTTTTGATTTTTTCAAAAACAGGTATTCCAGATAATTCGAAGGTAACAGACCATGTCATTTAACCGTTCAAACCGCCAGCTCCTCTTGGCAGGCATCCTGATTGTTCTCGGGGCGCTGATCATTGTCACCCCGTGGTATATCTTCCCCATCTGTGAGGCAGAGGGCATCCCCTCGCACCTGGCGTCGTCCATGTCGATGAGTACAGCAGGCGATACTTCTGCAGGGACCATCATGAAGTGCGGGTACACCGCACGGGCAGAGATCGCCGTGGGTGCCCTTGTTATCCTTGCCGGTCTAACCCTGCTTGCCCTGCCCGGTCGGGATTCCCGCCGGGCCATCGGGGGGACCGTCATTGGTCTTGGTGTGGTAACAGTGCTTATCCCGACCGTCCTTATCGGTGTGTGCAGTGCGGCCAACGCTCCCTGCAGGATCGGTACGCTTCCCGCCCTGATCCTCCTTGGGGTACTGACGACAATCACCGGGATCTTCTTAGTGATTTCCCGGGATGATCCAAAGGCAAACGCGGAATAAACCACGATGATACGGCTGATTGCAAAGAATATCGCCAGCCGCCCCGTGAGAAACGGGGCGCTCTTTATTTGTTTTGCGTTTATCGCCGCAAGCCTCTTTGTGGGGCACGTGCTGATGGCAGGGGCGACCGCAAGCGTCCAGCAGGAACTCTCCCGGCTCGGCGCTGACATCGTTGTCGTCCCAGCGCAGTACACTTCGGAGAGCGAGGCAGTCCTCCTGCGCGGGGAGCCCTCCACCTTCTTCTTTGACCGTTCCGTCCTTTACGAGGTCCAGAATGTGAGCGGCGTGGCTCAGGCTGCCCCGCAGACCTACATTGCCACCCTCCCGGCCGATTGCTGTTCCTCTCTTGTCCAGATAATCGCGTTCGACCCTGACCGGGACTTCACGATTACCCCCTGGCTTTATGAGCACCAGCAAAAGCCGCTCGGAAAAGACGAGATTATCCTCGGGAGCGGTCTTGCCGGGAAGATCGGATCAACAACGTACTATTACGGGCACAGGTTTGTTATAGCAGGCCAGCTCGATCCGACCGGGACCGGTATCGATTATTCCGTCTTTCTCAGGGAAGAGGACGCACGGGTGATGGCAAAGGATTCCGCCACCTCTGCAGTGGAGACACTTGTCCTCCCGGAGAACAATATCTCTACTGTGCTTGTAAAAGTGCAGGACCCGGCACAGGCAGCACAAGTGGCAGAGAGGATCACCGATCAGGTGCCCGGTGTCAGGGTGCTCACCCCGCAGTCCCTGGTGAGCACGGTTGCCGCGCAGCTGGATGCGACCGTGAAGGTGCTTGACCTTACGGCGCTGGTAGCAATCCTCGTTTCGCTGCCCCTGATCGCGATCATCTCGCTTATGGCGGCTAACGAACGCATGCAGGAGATCGGTATTCTCCGCGCTCTCGGGGCAACAAAAAAGACGATCTTCTCTCTCATTCTCGGGGAGTCTTTAGTGCTGGCATTCCTGGGAGGTATCGCCGGTGTCCTTGTCTCCCTTGGCGGGCTCCTGCTCTTTGAGCAGTACATCGTGTCCTCACTTGGGATCCCCTTAGCCCTCCCGGCGGCAGGTGCCCTTGCCAGCCTTGCCCTGACCACGATCCTTGTGACCGCGGCTATCGGTGCTGCCGCATCAGTCATCCCCGCCGCCCATGCCGCACGTACGAGGCCATACGGAGTGGTGAGCTGTGATCGAGGTATCCGGTCTCGTAAAGACCTACCCCGCCGCCGGGAAAGAGTACCGTCTTTTTGACGGTCTCTCGTTTGCCTGCAACAAGGGGGAGTTTGTCCTCATCACCGGCCGTTCGGGTTCGGGAAAGACCACGCTCTTAAACATCCTCGGGGGCCTGACCCGGCCCACCGCAGGGAACGTAAAGATCGGCGGCAGGGTGATCGACCGGATGGATGATGCCGAGTGTTCCGCGTTCAGGTCAAAGACCATCGGGTTTGTCTTCCAGTTCCCGGGCCTGTTGTCTGCCCTCTCTGCAATCGAGAATGTCACCCTGCCCCGGACCCTTGCCGGGCTCCTGCCTGATACTGAGGCAGCCCGTGTCCTGCTCGACCGGGTGGGACTTTCCGGGAAGGCGGATGCCTCCCCGGCATACCTCTCGGGTGGCGAACTCAAACGGGTCGCTATTGCCCGGGCGCTCATAAACCGGCCGGCGCTGATCCTTGCCGATGAACCCACTGCGGATCTTGACGTGGAGACCGAGCGTGAGGTTATGGAGCTCTTTGCCGGGATCCATGCAGCCGGGACAACGATTGTGATGGTGACGCACAATGCAGACCTTGCCACCTATGCTTCCAGGGTACTGCAGATGGATAAGGGCATCCTGAGCGAAAATACACCCTGATACCTGTTTTTTTGGCCCACCCGACGGTGCGGCCGGCCACCCTCGCTCTTTTCCTCAAATATTCCTGGAATGTACCAAACCTGCCAACTTTTGCTTATATGTGACCTAATTAAAATTCCCCTGCTGAATATGCCTGATGTGGCAGGGTTAACTCCTGTCCGCAGGAAGCACAAATGACGCCAATGAAGTCAGAAGGTATGAAACAGAGTGGTGGTTGTCGTGAGACGGCCATGATGACTGCAGCAAAGTGTATGGACATGCGGATGGAGAAAGCGCTCTGCGATTTCCAGGCCGTTATGTCACAGTGCATGGCGCAGTGCATGACCGCTCACTCGATGAAATCCATGCCGATGAATGCATCCATGATGAAATCCATGAACGAGCTCATGATGATGATGACCCGATGCATGGATTCAAAGTACATGGATTCCTCCATGATGAAGTCCATGAACGAGCTCATGATGATGATGACCCGATGCATGGATTCCAGGTGCATGGACGCCTCCATGATGAAGTCGATGAGCGATCTTCAGATGATGATCTCCTGTCACATGGACTCCCTGTGTATGGATGCCAAATGCATGGGTTCTATGAGCATGGATTCCAAGTGCATGGACGCACCCATGATGAAGTCGATGAGCGATCTCCAGATGATGCTCATGAAATGCATGGCGCAGTGCATGGAGAGGGAGTGCCATGAAGTCCCGGATATGATGTCAGCGTGCACTGAATCCAGGATGAAGAAGGCTCTCTGCGACCTCCAGATGATGATCCCCCGCTGCATGTCCGAATGCATGAACGCCCGGTGCCCCGGACGCAAAGTCCCGGCAAACTGAAATTTCTGTTCTTTGCGAACGGAGCCGTAGAGATCCGCCCGGCCAGGAAGGGATCGCGGGCAAACCGATCCTGCCCCGTGCCGGCCGGGTTGCCGATCCGGCCGGTCCCGTCTCTTATGAGCGCCAAGAAAAAGCGAAAAACCGGGGATCCCTCACCGGCAGCACCCCGAATCTTCGGGGGGGCGGGAAGTCGCAGATATTGCCGCAAATTCCCGGAAACCCGCGAGTTTGCGCCAAGTATTGCTCGATTATCAGCGTATAAATCTGTTTTTTGCATTTGTATAACTACAGAAAAAACGACCCGGCCGGTACCCTACAGGGAGACGCTCCGATACCGTCCATTCTCCTGAAGCAATTACCAAAAATGTCGCAACAGACGGCAGCCTTCACAAAGGCTTGGCCAGACATGCCAGGGTTTTCAGGGTAAATGAACACTTGTACGACAATGCCAGTATCAGAATACCGGGTTATCCGCACATGACCCGGAGGGAGGCGGTTGTGCCGCCTTTCCTTTGAGTTTTCAAGCGTTATTTGCCCGGGAGGAGTTTTCATGGCAACCATCGATCTCAAGGACATCAGCATGGTGTACGGCCTGAACGGGACGAGCCATACTGCACTGGATACGGTCAGCGTTCACATCAGCGACGGGGATTTTATTGCGCTTATCGGCCCATCGGGATGCGGCAAGAGCACGATCATCGACATCGTGTCCGGTCTCAAAAAACCGACCGGGGGCGAGGTGCTTATCGACAACGTGCCGGTGACCGGCCCCGGGACGGACCGGGGAACGGTCTTCCAGGATTACTCGCTCTTTCCATGGATGACGGTGTTTGAGAATATCCGGTTTGCCCTTGAGCATACAGAAGGTGCAGCCCTAAAAGGAACAATCGACACCGATGCGCAGAAATATATCGATCTTGTCGGTCTCGGGAAGTTCCGGGACGCATACCCGAACACCCTCTCCGGCGGTATGAGGCAGCGGGTCTCGATCGCCCGTATGTTCTCCATGGACCCCAAGGTCTTTTTGATGGACGAACCCTTTGGCGCGCTGGACTCCCTCAACCGGATCTACATGCAGGACCTCCTGCTGCACCTCTGGGCGCAGGGCGAGAAGCAGAAGACGGTCCTCTTTGTCACCCACGATGTGGACGAGGCGCTCCTCCTCTCCGACCGGATCGCGGTCATGTCGCCGTCGCCGGGCAAGATAAAAGAGATCATTGACATCCCGTTTGCCCGGCCCCGGTGCAGGAAGACGCTCGCGGCAAGTGCCGAGTACATTGAGCTCAAATCCCACCTCCTCTCGATCCTGTACTGCGAGATGCTGGACGATATCGAGAGACAGGAACAGAAACTGACGGGGAGTGAGACTGCCGCATGACCCTGAAACTTTCAGCCGAAGGGTACGGGGTCATCGCCCTTTTTATCGCGACCCTGCTCCTTGCTGTGGCGATGCCGGACGCACCCAACCAGGTATCGCCATCGGGCACCATCCTCTTTGCCGGTGTCCTTGTCTTCCTGCTCGCCGCGTTTTTGGCAAGCCTTTACTTCCACCCAAAGGAGAGCCAGGCAGTAAGCGATATCTTCCTTCTTATTGCAATCCTTGCCCCCCTCTGGGAGATCGCATTCGGGAAACTATCGCTTCTCGATCCCCTGCTCTTTCCCGGGCCGGCCCGGGTCTTTGCTGTGTTCGGGAACGATTACGAACTGATGCTCCAGGGCCTGGTCAGTTCCTTAGCGCTCCTCGGGGCCGGCTATGCGCTCGCTCTTGCAACCGCGATCCCGATCGGCCTGTATCTGGGGTGGAGAAAGCGCCTCTTTAATGTGGCGTACCCGCTCGCCAAGGCCATCTCCCCCATCCCACCGACCGCGTACCTCCCGTACACGATAGTGCTGCTGCCAAGCTTTGCCTCGGCTTCGATCTTTCTGATCTTCATTAGCGCCTTCTGGCCCATCCTGATTGGGGCAGTATACGGGGTCTTCTCCATAGACTACCGGCTGATCAACTCCGCAAAAACCCTTGGCATCTCGGAAAAAGACATGATAAAGAAGGTCCTCTTCCCGGGGGCGCTACCATCAATCTTCTCGGGAGCGATGATCGCCTTCATCCTCTCGTTTATCACGCTCACTGTCGCCGAAATGCTTGCCGCAACCTCGGGCCTCGGGTGGTACATCCAGTATAACCATGACTTTGCCAACTACGACAAGGTAGTAGCCGGGATCATTCTTGTTGCGGTCGTTGTGATCGTACTGATGTACTTCTTTGACCGGATCCAGAGTTACTGCCTGCGGTGGCAGACCCCGTGATTATACAAAAATTGCCGAAGTGTGAACACTCATATGGTGCCCGGAAAGAAGGATGTACAACCCTGGCGGCAGACCGTGACGGACCCGGGGACAGGG
>JBAYMI010000095.1:0-7783 GCA_041663625.1 Methanoregula sp. | reverse complement strand
CTGCTCTCTCCCGACCGGGAATCGTTCTTTGCGGCAGATGAGTCGGGGGAGACCCGGGAAAATATCCTGGAGCGGATGCGGCAGGTGAACGGGGTTGTGGGGAGGATGGTGGAGGTGTTGATGGGAGGAAAGTGAGTGTTGGGATACCGGGAATATCCCGCCTCCCAAGGAATTGAGCGTAAATCCTTATCGGAACCCATTCAATTTTTTCTACTGTATTCTGTCCCTACAACCCTGCATCCCCAAGCCCGGTTACCACCCGGTAATCGATCCCTATAGCTTCAAAGTGTTTTTCGCCGCAACTGATCTTATCCACCTCTAACTCTCTCAAACCCAATTTATCTTTTGTACCCTTTGTCTCCCGAATCATGTAGACAATTTTCCCGTTCTGTTTCAGGATGGCCCAGTCAGGATTATACTGTCCGACTGGTGTCGGAACCTTGAACCAGGCCGGCAGTTTGATGAAATATTTGATATCTTTTAGGGACTCAAGACTCTCGGCAAATCTCTTCTCGGTGATGGAATCATAGGTGATATAATCATAGAGCGATTTTTTTGTCGGGATAATGCGATCGTTTATGAATTCTTTTTCATGCTCCTGCGTTTTGAACAGACTCATTTCATAAGCGATCTCATTCAACCGTTCGTATTGTATTCCTTCGATGATTATCCGGTGCAGCTCATCCTGTATGCATTTCACCGATGCATCCATGAACTGCTGGGGATTTATAACAAAATCATCGAGGCGGCCGGACTTTTTCAGGATCTCAAAAATGGTTTGTCGTGTCAGTTCAACCCTGCTCTGGATATATGAGAGGATATCCGGGACATGGTTTCTCTTTGTGAAATACTCTTGATCGGGGGTTCGGACTTCCTGTCCTGTAATCCCGCTGGTATCAAATGAGATATCGGCGAACTTAATGGTAATTTTCAGCGGTTCGATTTTTTCCATCTTTTTTATTGCAGCAGCGGTCCGTTTTATGAGGTCTGCGGTCTGGTAATTGACCGAGTAAATCGTCTTTTGACTGATAGCATTCCAGAACTTTTCGAATTCAGGATCGAGCAGCACATCTTCTCTGACTTTACTTTTCTTCTGAATGTACCGGGTGACGTGATTTTCGATCTTATGCCGGTCAATGATTTCTATAATCTCTTTGGTTACCGGCCTGAATTTTTCCGGGACAACAAAGGTGTGGTCTTCAACAGCCCGACAGAATGTTTCGTTAATCTTCCCATTGTCATCGATCCATCCATTCTCCTGTATATGAGTACGGAGTTC
Organism: Methanoregula sp.; assembly: GCA_041663625.1. Classification (GTDB taxonomy): domain Archaea; phylum Halobacteriota; class Methanomicrobia; order Methanomicrobiales; family Methanospirillaceae; genus Methanoregula. The sequence continues at coordinate 6,504 of JBAYMI010000095.1, read as the reverse complement.
TTCTGTTTCTTCTGGTGTGAGAGGTCGTTCCTCTCCGGGCTTTCCAATCATAAGGCCCTGGAATGCCTCCACGGGAAGACGGCCAAAGACAATGCCCTCTTCTTCGAACTCATTCTGGAGAGCAGAGACAAAATCGGTATAACTCTCATTTGCAACTACAACGAGATTATTTATTTCTGTACTGAATACGCGATCACCGTTTTTATCCACCGGCAGCCTCAGCCCTCTGCCGATTTCCTGCCGCTTTTTGAGCGTGGATACCGTCTCATTAAGGGTGCAAATCTGGAAGACATTTGGATTATCCCACCCTTCGCGGAGTGCAGAATGCGAGAAGATAAATTTCAGGGGGTTCTGCGGATCGAGCAGCCGTTCCTTGTCTTTCATGATGAGACTGTAAGTATCCTCATCCAGTTTTGAGTGCCCCTCGGTATCTTTGAAATGCCCTTTGTTGTCCTTCGAGAAATAGCCGTTATGGACTTCTTCTGCGGGCAGAATCGTGAGTCCTGTGTTTTTGTACTCTTCTGCAAGTTCACGATATGCCTCTTCAAACCATTCGGCATAGATCCCTTTTGTCGCGCCGGTATCGGTATATTTCCGGTAATTATCTACCCTGTCTATGAAGAAGAGCGAGAGGACTTTGATACCTTTGTCTTTTAATTGCCATTCCTTCTCAAAATGAGCATGGATGGTTTCTTTGATCTGCTTCTTTACAATATCCTGCCGGGCTCCACCCTGCTCCTGCCCGGGCCTCATCCGGATCCCGTTGGAGAATTTGACAAACTCCCTGCCCGGCTGGGCGTTGATCTCGGCGATGACAAACCCGTTCCCATAGATAGGATTTTCGCCCGATTTTCGATAAAGATCATCGTCTTTTTTGAGGGTTGCTGAGGTAAGTTTCGGGCCGGAGGTGCCCATTTTGAAAAAACGCATTCTGACTTTGAGAGGAGGTTTGTCGAGATGGATTTCTTCGATTTTGATGTAGGATTGCGTGGGATCGTTTTCGGCGAGTACAGATGCAACCGAGATCTTTTTGACGAGATTCATCTGGAATGCCTGGACCGGGCCGAGATTGTACACGGGGTTGTAGAGATCGCGGTGTGTTGCTGAATATCTGAGCGTACAAAGGGGATTGAGGGAGGCGATAGCCTCCTTTGCTTTGTCGCTCTCCATATTCTGGGGCTCATCGAGGATAACAACCGGGTTTGTGGTCTGGATGAATTCGATGGGCTTCCTGCCGCCCATCTGGTCGCGGGTATCGTGGATGATGTTATTCTCTTTTTTGTTGAAGGCGTCGATGTTGATGATCATAATCTGCATGTCGTTGCCTGCTGCATAGCTCCTGAGCTGGCTGACCCTCTTTGAGTCATAGACAAAATAGGTGAAGGGGACGTTGTTGTACAGATCCCTGAAGTGTTCGAGTGTTATCTCGATGGATTTGAGTACGCCTTCGCGGATGGCAATTGAGGGAACGACAATAATGAATTTTCTGAACCCGTATTTTTTGTTGAGTTCAAAGAGGGTCCGCAGGTAGACGTACGTCTTACCGGTGCCGGTTTCCATCTCTACGGTGAAGTTCTTCCCCTTGGTCGTGACGGTATCAATCGAGTAAATACCGTTCTTCTTCTGGATCGTTTTGAGGTTTTTATTGAGTATTGCGTCATCGATAACGAGCCGGTTGCCGTAGCCGAGTTCGTTCTGGATGAGTGCCTGGCCGGAGGATTCGAGAAGAGGGTTGAGCGAGACTTCGTAGTCGCCGGCACTCAGTGTCTGGCTCTCGAAGAGTCCGACAACGGCATTTATTGCATCCCGCTGGTACTGCTGGTTTGCATCGAACCTGAACTTCATCATGAGTTACGGTTCCTCCGGGGATTCGTGTGCCGGTTCTGACCATTCGATCAGTTTCTTTTTTAGTTCCTCTTTTGAGGGCAGGTAGAGCTGGTACTGCGATGCATAGATGTTCGATTTTTCCGGAAGGGTGAGTTTGACAAGGGCATCGTTCTTTGTCCGGCAGAGGATGATGCCGACCGTCGGGTTCTCATCGGGAAGTTTCACTTCGCGGTCGTAATAATGCACGTACATCTGCATCTGGCCGAGGTTTTCATGCGTGATCTTCCCGATCTTGAGGTCGATCAGGACATAACACCGGAGGAGCCGGTTGTAAAAGACGAGATCCACAAAGTAATGATCTGCATCGAAGGTGAACCGTTTCTGTCGGGCTTCAAAGAGGAAACCTTTCCCGAGTTCGAGCAGGAATGTTTCGAGTTTGTCGATGATGGCAGATTCGAGATCACTTTCGGAGTAGTGCGTATTCTCATCCAGTCCGAGGAATTCGAGGACATAGGGATCTTTGAGCATGTCCTGTGGTTTTTCGATGATCTGTCCTTTATCTGCGAGAGCTTTTACCTCTTTTTTATCCCGGCTGAGTGCGAGCCGTTCGTAGATCCCGGAGTTGAACTGCCGTTTGAGTTCGGAAAGCGACCATTGGCTTTTTTGGGATTCGATCTCATAGAACCGGCGCTCGTCCCGGTTGTCGATATTCATGAGGAATACGTAGTGTGACCAGCTGAGAGTAAACGTGGGCGTCAATTTTGCAGACAGTGTCTGCATAATTGGTGTCTCCGTTGGTGTTTTGGCCGGCAATCGCCCAGACACCGTTTGGGCAATTTGGGGTACAGCCTCGCGATATTCGATATAAAAGTCGCGCATGTACCGCAAATTTCTGGTCGAAAATCCCTTCCCAACCTCATGTGTCAATCGCTGTGAAAGTTCATCGAATATTCGCTCCCCGTATTCCGCCCGTCTGTTTCCCTTTTGTTCAAACTCGACAATCCGTCGGCCAATCTCGAAGTTGGTGATGACCTGCAGGGTGTTGACGTTCTGTGCAGCAGCCCGGCGGGCGCTCTGCACCAGATCGCGGATCTCTTTAACGAGCGGAAGAATTGGCTCGCTTTGCGATGGACTTTTTGTTTTTACCGCTTTTCCTGCCATCCGCCATCCTCTCATACGGTCCTGAAGTCTGCAACACCGTGCGACTTCATGATCTCCAGCGCATTTGTCCTGAGCTGGTCGTTGCCGTTGAATCCCGCATCGAGGCAGATGGCCCGTGTCGGTTTTGTCTCCGCCATTTTCACGATGAGGTCTTTTGTAAGGTTGTGTTCAAGGCAGATGAGGAGCGCGTCGTTATCGATGGAGAACACGTTTTTCCCGGCGATCTTTTTCTCGGATACGGGTGTCGTGAGCGCGAAACCAGATTTGAGGAGAAGTTCGTAGAGAATATCCTCATCGGTGCCGCCCGTATGGAGGTTATCGATGAAGTCCGCCAGCTGTTTTTCGACTTTACCGTCTGCCGGTACCCTGCCGTCCCAGACCTTGAAATTGGATTTGTCAAGTTTGAAGACGCGGAAGCCGAGATCTACTGGGGTTTCTGGTTTCTTGGTGAGTTTCTGCTGTTCCCCTGTCTCTTTCCGTTCGCCGTTAATTTTTTCTATGACATGACGGATTCGCTCTCTACCAATGTCTGCTATAGTGTGTAACTTGGATTCTGGCACGGGCAACGGCTCTGGGAGTTGAACCATTATGAAAGATCTATTCCCTCCATCAACCTGATTTTGAGTTAATACCGCATGTGCCGTTGTAGCGCTACCTGAAAAAAAATCCAATACTATTTCATTGTCCGATCCATCAGTTGCGATTTGCAGGATACGCTGTAATAATCGTGAGGGTTTTACAGTATTCAGGACGTTCTCCGTTTCTTCAAACTGCACAAATTCCAAGAGTTCTTTTTTTGCTTCCTGAGTATGACCCACATCTTCATATTTCCATAATGTTTGAGGGATAAAACCGGACCTTACATCAGTTAAAAAACGTTTTAAACGCGGCATATTGTTGCCATCTGTCCCCCACCAAACGCGTTTGTCTTTATCAAGTTCAAGGAATCGCTCATATGACGATCGCCAATATCTACCCATCCCTGGAGAAAACTTTTTCCCGGATGGACTGGTCACTTCATAAATCCCCTTACTGTAATAATTTCTTGCTGTTAAATCACTAGATGACCAAACGCCACGTGGATCATTATCCATATTGGTATACCTTGATTCTGCATCCTCGGTTCTCGGAAGAAATTCAGGTTTCCACAGTTCGGCATCTCGTGCATATATGAGGATGTACTCATGATCTTCTGAGAAATACTTGGCAGTATTCTTTGGTGAAAACACTTTCTGCCAGATAACTGATGCAATAAAATTCTCTTCCCCGAAGATTTCATTCATCATCTCGCGGAGATTGTGCACCTCGTGATCATCAATTGAGACACAGATAACACCGTCGTCCCGTAACAGATTCCGTGCCAGGAAAAGTCGGGGATACATCATGTCCAGCCAGTTCGAGTGATACCGACCGGTGGTTTCAGTGTTGGTCGAAAACTTCCTGCCCTCTGCATCGACCTGCCCGGTGTACGCGAGATATGTTTCAAGGGATTCGGAAAATTTATCCGGATAAATGAACTCCTTACCCGTGTTGTACGGAGGATCGATGTAGATCATCTTGACTTTGCCATAGTAGGCTTTCTGAAGGAGTTTCAGGGTTTCGAGATTGTCACCTTCGATGAAGAGATTCTCCGTGGTGTCCCAGTCAACGGATTCCTTTTTTGCCGGCTTGAGTGTCCCGATCGATGGCTCCTGGATGATCCTGAAGCACTCTGCCTTGCCCCGCCATGTCAGCCCGAACCGCTCCTTCTTTTCATCATCGATATCAGCGCCAAGTGTGAGCCGGAGCCGTTCCCAGTCGATTTTATCTTCCGTGAATACTTCCGGGAAGAGTTGTCGCAGTTTTTCCTTCTGCTCTTCGGTGATGGATGTGGATTTGAGATTAAATCGTGGGACTGACACGGGCATGGAGCACCTTTCTTAATGTTATGTGGTGCGGTGTAATTGTTTAAAGGATCGGGTTTTTGTCGAATGCATTCTCTGAACCATTTTCCCCTTCAGTAAAACCTAAAATATTCGTCTTACCGGAGAATATTTCAGTCCAAGTGACCGATGGCGGAAGAAAAGAAAAATATGGCCGATTTCATACAGAGTGCCAATGTTAAGGGTGCGGTACGCATTCATCAGTGTCGTGTTCTATAAAAAGGAACATTTTTGTTCCTTCAAAAGACGCCCAAAATTTTCCCTGATTGTTCATAACAGCTCGAATTATTCCCGGTTTTCCCAAAAAATAATTTCATAATCAAAGCACATCATCCCATAACGCCTACAATAGTATGTCAAAGGGGCCCCCGAGACAGAACAGAAATCCGAACAAAGAAGGGAGCGGGAAAACCAAACCCGGCTCCCGCCGGAAAAACCGGCACGGTCCGCCTGCCAGGAGTACAAGGCCGGGAACGTGCCCGCCAGAATGCCCGGTTTACCGCCCGTGGTCCGGAGGATCATGGCACCCGGGTAAAAACGGCGGCACACCAGAATCCCCGAAAGCACCGGGGCGGACTGAAAAGAGCCCGGCAATTTCCGAACACCATCACAAAATAAGGAGTGATACACTATGGGAGACTTCGTCCAGAACTCCGCAGTAAAAACCTCAGTAAGAACCCTCGCGAGCCCCATCGAAGACGTAGCAACCTTCGTCTCGATCGTCAACGCCGTTGTCACGAACAACCCGTTCGGCTGCGTCGAATACCTCACCGCAGGCGTGACCCACGCCCCGGTCGAGAAGACCAAAGAGGCGTACGTGGTAAAGATCAACTTCCAGGACAACGATGCAAAAGTCGTTGGCACAAACTCGGAAAAATTCAACAGCGTTTCCGGTTTCAACGCCGGCGCATCAGCGCTCCTCGCCGACTCCGCACTTGCCACGGCCCACGGCGGCATTCCCGCCCGGGACTCTGACACCGAAACCTACTCGGCGACCCTGAAATGCCACGACCCGAGCGGCGAGATCTACCAGCTCACGTTCTCCCGGGACAAGGTCAGCCTCACCTCGTACGAAGACGATGCGATCCGCACCAAGGTCGAGACCTGGGCCGACACCGTGCCGGAACTCGCATGAGGTGACCCGTCATGGAGACCGAAACCGCGATCGTCATCGCATTCCTGGGCGCAGGCCTGCTCGCCTACGTCGTCATCCCGGGCCTCCTCGTCATCTGGGACCGGGTCCTCGACCACATGGAATGGTAAAACGAAAAAGGCAGGGGAATAATCCCCCTGCCGGTATTTTTTTACCGGATAAATTCAGGGATGCATCCGACAACGATGATTATCCCGCAGATGACCAAAAACGGGGAGAGGGAAAAAAATCCCTGACCGCATCTTTCGTTTTGCCGCATCCCGGGAAAAAGCAGAATGCCGGGAGAGAAAAAATCCCCCTGCCGGTTTTTTTTAAAACCGCTCACACTGCTTTTACCGGTTCGAGCCGGAGCATAACGACATTGCCGTCTTTTCTGGTAGAAACCAAGAACGGGATATTCGTGAGGGTGGCGCCGTCCTGCCGGATGAGGACTGCTGCCCG
>JBAYMI010000094.1:0-7814 GCA_041663625.1 Methanoregula sp. | reverse complement strand
TGAGTGGTTCATTGAGTGACATGTAGATCAGCTCCAGGGAGGCATCCTCGCTCTCGAGGATCGCCTCGATCTGTTGTAACCTCTGGACTTCGGACCTGATCTCCTGCCGGCGCCGCCCGAACAGCTCCCGGATGGTGCAGGCATCGTTGTGTGCTTTTGCCGCAAGGAGCATGTCGATCTCGCTTAAGGAAAACCCCAGCCCGCAGAGGGTCTTGATGGAGACACCCCGTGCGATCTGGGCTCCCGTGTAGTAGCGATAGCCGGAGCAGAGATCCTTCACCTCCGGTACAAGCAGTCCCCGCTCATCGTAGAGGCGCAGCGCCTTCTGGCTGAGCCGGGTGATGAGCGAGAACCTGCCGATGGGGATCTGGTCGTATGCCATTGTTACGGTACTCTGTGCTGCCGGAGACAAAATAGGGTGTCGCAGTCTGCCGCGGGGGAGGGTTATGCACAGCAGGTTCAGGTACATGTGCAAGGGAATATCTGGAACCGGCGCCGAATCTGGTACAAGGAGTTCACATGGCAATCGATCCCGTCTGTCTGGCAATCGTTGATGAAGAGGATGCAAAGTACATGGCAGTGCACAAGAACCAGAAGTACTATTTCTGTTGCAACTGGTGTAAGAAGCAGTTTGAGGAGAACCCGAAGCGATACTCCCGGATTGGAAACGACGTGTGCGTTGACCTGAAATCGTGCACGTGAACTTTTTTCTCACCCGTCAATAGTTCCCCGGGAGGGTCGCTGTCTGGCTCCCGCGGAAAAACGTATCGGGTGATCCGGCGATGCTATTGTTTTAAAGCCCGGAGGGCAGATACAGACACAATAATTCATAGACCAACAACCGGATTTTTTTATGAAACCTGAAGATGATCCCTGGCTCAAGAACGCTCACGCCAATGCAGAACTCCTGGACCGGGAGATTAAAGTCCTGGTGTCATTAACCAGCCCGATCCGCGAAAACCGCCCGATCGTGACCAAATACCAGGATTTTTGGAACCGGGCAAAACAGATCACCGGGTTATTCAGGGAGCTCAAACCGCTCGCAAAGAGTGACCGCGACCTGCTCTGGAACCAGTTCAATGTTCTCTGCCGGGAAGTAAAAGAGAAACAGAAGACTGAGTTCGGGACACTCGAATCCCTGTCGCAGCACCACCAGGATGAGATCATGAAGCTCGCGGATCTGGCACAACTTCCTGCCGGTGTCTCTTCCCCGGACATCCACGAACTGGTGGAACGGGGGCAGGCGCTCAAGAATGCCGGTGACACGCTCGGGCGATACAAGCACGCGATGATTGCAAAGCACAAGAAAGCCTGTTTTGACCGGATCCAGGCGATCCGCAAAATCCACGATGCGGCCTGGGAGTCGGTAAAAGCGGTAAAGCCGAAGCAGCAGACGGGACCCAGATTCCGTGCCCGGACGAATCTTGAGGCCAATTATGAACGGCTGCAAAAAGCTGCGGGTGCCCTGGAAAATTTCCAGATCGGGAGGGATCATATCCGCACCTTCCTCGCATCCTGCAACGATCCCGTGAAGGCAGCAAAGGCTAAGATCCAGCTCACGGAGACCGAAGCCCGGATCAAGGATATCGGGGAAGGTATCCGGAAACTGAAGAAATGGATTGCCGGGGATGAGCAGATTCTCAAAGAACAGTGATCACGTTTTTATCGGGAGAAGCCATCGGCAATCACCTTCCTGCATCATCTTTTCAGGACCGTGAACCCGGTTTGCCTGACTTGCTGAAAAATTCTCAACCGGTTGTTGAGTTTTAACATTATCATCGCGATCACGATCGCGATTGAAAACCTGATCCAAATCAATCAGGGTTTGATTTTTATTTTTCAACCAGACCCTGGTGAAAATTTTTTCAGCAGACCTTGATGGAAAATTTTCAAGCGAACCTTGATTGAAAAAGGGGAAGAGCGACTCCTCTTTCGTCGTGAACTGCCGGATTGAACTGCTACAAATCCGTTTAACTTTTGGCAACCAGACCCTGATTAAAAATTTTCAGGCAGACCTTGCTTGAAATTTTTTCATCAAACCCTGATTTCAAAATTATCATCGCGATCATGATCGCGATTGAAAACCCGATCCGGATCAATCATGGTTTGATTTTTATTTTTCAACCAGACCCTGCCGGAGCGTAAGTACGGGGATCATGTGAGGCCGGGTGCGCCTGCGACACCCCGTTTCTTCATGCGGGCTGAATAGACGAAGAGGGCCAGCTCGCCATCCGGGGTGATGCGGTATAATTTCTCCTGTCCATGGGTAGGGTCGGGTTCTTCCCTGATGAGGTTCAGGCCGACCAGTACGGAGACCAGGCGGGAGAATTCCTCCGGTAACAACTCATGTCCTGCCGCTCCCTCCGCTGCAATGCGGACCGGGATCTGCCAGGCCTTTGTCTGGTTGAAGAGCGTGGATTCTGGTACCAGGGTACTGGTTCTCTCCCCCGGTGCCTGTCCCTGGAAGAGGATGGTCAGGATCACGAGATTGTGCGGGTTGGCCGGCAGGTATTTTATGGGAAGGGACGGGACCGGGACCCTCCGTATCGGGGAATTCCCGAACGCATAATAGATGTCGCCTTCTACCCAGAGCGCCATCGAGAAGAGTCCCAGCGAGAGCCGTTTTGGCCCGGCTGAGATCTCGAACGAGAACCGGCCATCCGGATGCTCACTGAAAATTCCGAGCACCGGGTCGCGAATCGCGTCAAATGTTCCTGCATCGATAGTGGCGAGCGCACAGGAAATATTCCGTGAGATGGATATGGCATTGACTTCGTCAACAGCATTGCGGATAGAGCACTTCCACATTCTTTTCCGGACATCATCGCGGGCGGAGTTGGTATAGACCTCTTTTTCGGCAAAGACGATCGTATGCGTGACGGTCCGGAGTTCCTCAAGGACAGCAGGGTAGGTTTTGTGGATACTGTCCCCCGCGCTGATGATGAGAAAATGCTCCCTGGGATCCATGGTCAGTATCCGTTGTCTGGCGATAAATGACTGCCCGGTATCCATGTACCGCTGTTCCGGTAAAAACGAGACCCGGAACGGAGGCCGTTTTGGCCCGGGGAGGGTAAACAACAATTCTTTTCCCTGATATCTGCCCATTACTGCTTATTGGAATCTCATCCTGAACGTCCCCCGGGGTGTTCGTGGTCGAGCGAGGAAAAGCGAACATGGAAGTCCTGTCTATCCTTCTTGAGTGGGGCCCGTACCTTCTCGGCGGCATTGCAGTAACACTCGGGCTCGTCCTCTCGGCACTGGTCATCGGCTTTATCCTCGGTCTCCCCCTGGCTCTTGGGCAGGTCTACGGCTCCCGGCCGGTCCGGGCTCTCGTGTCCGTCTATGTCTGGTTCTTCCGCGGCCTTCCGACCTTAATCCTCCTCTTCCTCTTTTACTTCGGTGTTTTCCCGGCCCTGGGCCTCGACTTCCCCGCGTTTGTTGTCGGGGCAACGGTCCTTGGCCTCCGGGGTGCCGCGTACCAGTCCCAGATCTTCCGGGGCGGGATCCAGTCCGTTGCTGAAGGGCAGATGACGGCGGCCCTTTCGCTTGGCATGACCCGATGGGAGGCCATCCAGAGCATCATCATCCCGCAGGCATTGCGCATCTCCCTGCCCGGCTGGTCCAATGAGTACCCGGAACTCCTCACCGACTCTGCGGTCTGCTATGCCATCGGGGTGGTGGAGCTCATGACCCGCTCCTCCCAGATCGTGAGCCAGACGTACCTGACGATGCCGATCTACATCGCGTGCGCTCTTATCTTTATTGCTCTCAATTACGGAGGCATGCAGATGATCCGGAAGGCAGAAGAACGATTCGCCATACCGGGTTTCGGGGGAACGGCGGTACAATCATGAAAGGGGAATATATTCTCAGGGTGGAGAATCTCCACAAGAATTTCGGCGACCGGGAGGTCCTCCACGGGATCTCGTTTGACGTGAAGAAAGGCGCGACCCTCGTCTTCATCGGCCCTTCGGGGACCGGGAAGAGCACGCTCCTGCGCTGCATCAACCAGCTGACGGAGCCCGACCGGGGGAAGGTCTTCCTCGACGATGAGGAGATCACCGGCTGCGGCGCCCGGATCAGCGGGTTCCGCCAGCGCATCGGGATGGTCTTCCAGAACTTCAACCTTTTCGACCACCTGACTTCGGTGGAGAACGTGGAGATTGCGCTCCTCAAGGTCAGGAAGATGAAGAAGGAGAATGCCCGGGCAAAAGCAATGGAGGAGCTCCGGCGGGTAGGGATGGCGGACTGGGCGGATCATTACCCGGCCGAACTCTCCGGTGGGCAGGCCCAACGTGTCTCGATCGCCCGCTGCCTTGCCATGGATCCCGAGGTGATCCTGTTCGATGAACCCACGTCGGCACTGGACCCTGAACTGACCCGCGAGGTGCTGGAAGTGATGAAGGACCTTGCCCGAAGCGGGATGACCATGCTCGTCGTCTCCCACGAGATAGGGTTTGCCCGCTCGGTGGCGACTGAGGTAATCTTCATGGAAGGCGGCCGGATTGTCGAGCAGGGGCCGCCCCTTGAGATCATGAACAACCCGAAACACCCGAGGACCCGGGAGTTCCTCGGCAGGATCGAGCACGACTAGCGATCACTCACCATCATGGACCCGATCACCTTTTTCATCCAGATCCTGGCACCTGCTCTCTGGCAGGGCCTCCTCATCACGGTGGCACTGGTTGCTCTCACGGCGCCGTTCGGGCTCCTGCTTGGGACAGGTATATCTCTCGGCAGGCAGTACGGGGGAAGGGCGCTCCAGGCGGCCTGCTCCGGCTATATCTTTTTTTTCAAGGGATGTCCGCTCATTCTCCTCCTCTTTATGCTCTACTTTGGCCTTCCCTCGCTCGGGATCACCCTCCCCGCTTTCACCGCAGCCGTCATCGGGTTCATCCTCTGCAACGCGGCCTACAACGCCGAGTATATCCGGGGCGCTATCAGTTCCATAAAGGACGGGCAGATGACCGCTGCACAGGCGCTCGGCATGACCCGGTTCCAGGCGATCGAATCGATCATTCTCCCGCAGGCTATGCGGCGGGCAATTCCCGGGCTTTCGAACGAGTTCATCTACCTGATCAAGTACTCCTCGCTCGCCTACATGATCACGGTCATCGAGCTCACAGGGGCAGCCAAGATCGCTGCAACCAAGTATTTCATGTACAACGAGTCCTTCCTCGCCGTGGGGATTGTATACCTCGCACTGGTCACGCTTACAACGTACGCTGTCAGCCTGCTGGAGCAGCGGATTGCCATACCGGGGATGGGAACAAAGAACCTGATCTGAAAAAGGGAAAGGGAACCCCTCACTCCATCTTGTATTTGACAATGAGTTCCTGCCAGTAGGGGTCGGCCTTCAGCTCGGCGAGTCCCTCATTGAGGGTGGCAAGAAGTCCGGGATCGGATTTCCGTACTGCGATACCGTACTGCTCCTCTGTCCCGATGGTGCCGAGGATCCTGATGGGTCTGCCGTTTATCATTGCCCGGAGTGTGTGATCATCGTACATCACGGCATCCACCCTTCCTGCCATGAGGTCTTCGAGTGCGAGCGGGGTGTTGAGATAGTGTTTCAGCCGGTCCTGCGGCATTTTGTTTGTCGTGATCAGGTTTGTGTCAATCCACGTGGCCGCGGAGCAGCCGTCCTGGGCCCCGATGATTGCCTTTCCTGTCTTGACATCGTCAAGGGTGATCGCTGAATCGTTTCTTGCAACCACAGCCTGGTGAACCTCCCAGTACGGGGAGCTGAAGTTGACCTGTTCCGCCCGCTCTTTTGTGATGGTCAGGCCTGAATAGATAAGGTCGATCTTGCCTGCCTGCAGTGAGGGGATGATCCCGTCCCATGCAGTCGGCTGGAATCTGACATTAAGTCCCTTCTTTTCAGCAATCCATTTCATGGAATCGATGTCGAATCCCGTCGGGTTACCGCTGGAGTCGAGGTAACTGAACGGCGTGTAATCCCCATCGATACCGACCACAAGGATCTTCTGCGAGGATACGGCTGTCGGATCTGCCGGAGAAGAGGCAGGTCTCTTTGAATCGCCGGCACATCCGGCAGTGGTGAGCAGCAGTCCGAGAAGGATCAGTGCAATGAATCCTAGGAGAAGGGGTCGTCTCATCTGTACTACTTTCCAGCCCGGAAACAAAAGACCTTATGATTCGGGCGGATTGCCGATGACCGGTAGTGATGGTTGCCGGAAATAATGAAAAAAATGGTGTTAGATAAAGAGCGGCGCCAGCACGAGCGTTAAGGTCGCAAGGAGCTTGATGAGCACGTGAAGTGACGGGCCGGCGGTGTCCTTGAACGGATCGCCGAGCGTGTCTCCGACAACGGCTGCCTTGTGGGCTTCGCTCTTCTTGCCGCCGTGAGCACCGGATTCGATGTATTTCTTGGCATTGTCCCAAGCACCACCGCTGTTGTTGAGGATGAGTGCGAGGAGGATACCGGTGATGGTCGCGACCATGAGGAAGCCTGCGAGGGCCTCGTATTTCATGGTGACGCCGATGACGATCGGGAACCCGATCACCAGGATGCCCGGGAGGACCATGTTCTTTAAGGCACCCTGGGTCGTGATGTCGATGACCGCTGCATAGTCAGGCTTCTTGGTGCCTGCCATGATTGCGGGGTCCTTGAACTGGATGCGGACTGCACTGATCACGGACTGTGCGGTCTTGGAGACTGCACGGATAGCGAGGCTCGCAAAGAGGAAGACGAGCATCGCGCCGAGGAGTGCCCCGACAAATACCGGGACGCTTGCAAGGTTGACGACGTCGAATGCCTTGCCGGTGAGCTTGGCGACGTCGGCCATGTAGGCGTTGAAGAGCAGGAAGACCGCGAGCGATGCACTGCCAATGGCATATCCCTTGGTGAGTGCCTTCGTGGTGTTGCCGGCCGCATCGAGCCTGTCCATGCGCTTCCTGACTTCCTCGGGAGCCTGGCTCATCTCGACGATACCGCCGGCGTTGTCGGCGATGGGTCCGAAGGTGTCCATGGTGAGGACGTAGGCGCAGACCATCAGCATACCGATGGTTGCAACGGCAGTACCGTAGAGGCCGCCGCTTGGGATACCGGTCATGGTACCGAACCAGTAGGAGATCAGGAGGGAGAGACCGATGAGCACTGCGGGAATTGCAGTGGTCTCAAGACCGACTGAGAACCCGGTGATGATGTTGGTCGCTGCTCCGGTCTCGGATGCGTCGGCAATTTCCTGCACCGGGCGGTAGTGGTGGTCGGTGTAATACTGGGTGACGAGAAGGAACAGCACCGAGAGCACGATACCGACGAGACCTGCAAAGAAGAAGTAGATCCAGTTGGGTGTTGCACCGAGGAGCCACTGAACTCCGAAGTAGAGGAAGATTGCTGAAATGACTGCCGTGATGTAGTACCCGCGGTTCATGGCGTCCATGGGGTCGGCACCGTCTTTGCCCTTGACAGAGAGGATACCGATCATGCTTGCAAGGAGACCGAACGCACACATGACGATGGGGAAGAGGATACCGTTCACGCCGAAGATGGGGAAGAGCGCGACACCGAGGATCATTGCACCGATGTTCTCGGCTGCGGTGGACTCGAAGAGGTCAGCGCCACGGCCTGCGCAGTCGCCGACATTGTCTCCGACGAGGTCTGCGATGGTGGCCGGGTTCCGGACATCGTCTTCGGGGATACCCGCCTCGACCTTGCCGACAAGGTCTGCACCGACATCAGCGGCCTTGGTGTAGATACCGCCGCCAAGCTGGGCAAAGAGTGCCACGAATGAGGCACCGAAACCGAACCCGATGATGACGAACGGGGTGTGTGTCGGGTCTGCGCCGAGTGC
>JBAYMI010000093.1:0-7846 GCA_041663625.1 Methanoregula sp. | reverse complement strand
GATGGCTCGACCATCCATCACTGCGCGAGCAGCAACCCGGCCTGCGGCCGCGTGTACGCAAAGACCGGCACGTACAATTTCCCGGACCCGTTAAACGGGGATAATGTCCTGCTCTCAAAAGGCCTTGCCGGCTATGTGGATACAAAGAGCGGGAAACGGCTCGTCTTTGCCGGATATGTCAACAACGTGCGGCTCATGGACAACGTCACCGCTGATTCCGTGGGCACGGATCTCGGCAGCATTGCCGGGATGATCTACGGGAATTATTGAACACCATTTTTTTCGGCAGAGTGAGGAGTCGTTGGGAGGATGGTTTTATGGAGGCTCCACCTCACTTCATGAAGGTTAAAATCGCGGGGATTACGATGACAAGTGTTTTTTGCAGTTCTGATGGGAGGTTTAAACTCATCCGTATTATGGGCACATAAGAAAGTCCCCGGACCTCCGGTCAAAGACCGGTTATTTTTGAAGACCCGCGTTCTTCTCAAGTCTTAAGTCTGATAAAATGTGACGTTCTCCCTTTTCCGGGTCTGCCGACTCACCGATGTGATCGCGGGGTCAGGACTCCTCTTAAATCCCCTCACCGCCCGGTACCGGCTGGTAATCCGGATGAACTTCCTGGCGTGCAAAGATGACGACCCCGAGGAGGACGATGCTGACAATGAACCCTAACAAAAATGCCTGCCCGAATCCGGCCACGAGCACGCCGGTTTTGATAGTTACCAGGGCTTCCGTTGCAGCCCCGCTGCCGGGAGCAACCGCGTTCATGCCCCCGATAAATGCGATGTTGAAGAGGGCTATCCCGATGGTGATCGGTGCGAACCGTTCAAGACAGATGAATCCCGAGACCATGCCCTGGTATTTTTTCGGGACCGCGGTCATCGCCATGGTCGATGCCGATGTCAGGAGCATGCCAAAACCCGCACCTGTCAGGACCAGGCAGAGAACCATGAACCAGACCGGTGAATCCGGCCGGATACCGATCAGGAGGATGTACCCGGCCACGACCAGTACGCCGGCTGCGATGTTGATCCGCCGTCCCCCGGCCCGGTTGTAGAGCATCCCGCCCAGGATCCCCCCGGCCATGACGGCTACCGAGAGCGACGTGAATATCAGTCCGGCAACCGACGGGGAGTACCCCTGCACGAGCTGGAGATAGAAGGGGAAGAGGTAGAGGATCCCGACATTGGCGACGATCACGAGGACGATCGCCATGTTGGTTGAGAAAAAATTCCGCTGTTTCAACAGGCGCAGGTCGAGCAATGGGTCGGTAGCGGTAAGTTCGCACCGGATGAAGGCGCACAGCGCGAGAAGTGCGAGGATCAGGGTTCCAAGGATAACCGGATCGGTCCACCCGGCCGACTGTCCTTCCGACATGGCATAGAGCAGGGATGCAAGCCCGATACCGATGAGCAGGGCGCCTGCACGGTCGAACCCGTGGACCGGTAGTCTGCCCTCCGTTGCCGGGATCACCTTTGCCCCCAGGAGAACAGCAAAAATCCCGATGGGGATGTTGATATAAAAGATCCAGTTCCAGGAGAGGTACTGCGTGAGCAGTCCGCCGGCCACCGGTGCAATGGTCATCCCGAGGGCTGCAAACGCAAAGCTCGTACCCATTGCCTTTCCTTTCAGCTCCATGGGAACAAATGCGGTGATCATGGCCGGCCCGACCGATACGATCATAACGGCGCCGATGGCCTGGACCGCACGCGAGGCGATGAAGAGGGGAAAGGAGCTGACAAATTCCGGGAGGAACCCGCAGGCGAATGATGCGGCCGTGAAGAGAGAGAACCCGTACAGGAACACTTTTTTGTACCCGATCACGTCAGAGAGCCTGCCAAAGACGAGCACGCACGCGGCCATGACCAGCACGTAAACGGTGATCACCCAGCTCGCCATGGTTACCGGGAGGTAAAAGATCTTTGCAATCACCGGAAGCGCAATCGTGACGATCGTTGAATCGAATGCTGCCATAAAATTGGCGAGCGCGATTGAAACGATCAGGAGCGTATACCCGTGTCCGGGATTATCTGTCGGGGCTGATCCCATGACAGGGAAGTTGCACCTGCATCGATAAAGGGATTATTAAATAGTTCCAGGCGAAAGGTGCCCGGATCTCTGAGCCGGTTTTTGCCGGAAGGATCACAGCGGAGACCCCGGCGTCATCAGGTTTATTATCCCGACCCCCCATAGCATCATTCGTGAGGATAACTCAATGGAACCGCTGAAAATACCCCCAATGACCCGGGCCGAGTACGATGCCCTGATCGAACGCCAGTATGTTTCGCGTATCGCATTTATTGGTGCCGGCCATCCCTATATCGCGCCGTTCATGTATGTCTTTGACAAAAAGTACCTCTACTTCCTCTCTTCGAAATATGGACGGAAGGTACACTATTTTACGGTAAATCCGCAGGTCTCCGTAGAGATCGAAGAGTATTCACCGGATCTTTCGTCATTCACCTTTGTGAGCCTGCAGGGCCGGCTCGAAGAGGTGCAGGATTCGGTGCAGAAAAAACTCGTGCGCGAACAGTTCGTCTCTTTGATAAAAAAAAGGCATTTATCCTCCCAGGTACTCGCGGCTTTCGGTTACTCCCCCTCTGACCCGTTGGATGTGATCGTCGACGAAGAACGTGCAGCTGTCTGGAAACTGGCCGGTGTTGGGGATATTGTTGCTTTGAAAAACCGGTAACCCTTCGCTTTTTTGCCGCTGTTCCGGTACCGTGCATAAAAAATTAAATCAAAGAATACTATACGGGAACATATGGCGAATCATGGACGTCTCGAAGGCAAAGTCTGCATCGTGACCGGCCCAACATCAGGGATCGGGCGAGGCATTGCGGAACTCTTTGCCCGCGGAAGGGGCGACCGTTGTTATTGCCGCCCGCCGGGCAGATGCAGGGGCCGAGGTCGTAAAGGGAATAACGGAGAAAGGCGGCGTTGCATCCTTCTTCCGGCTTGACGTATCCGATGAAGCATCCTGGAAGGGAATCATCGACTATACGCAAAAGACCTTCAAGAGGCTCGATGTTCTCGTGAACAACGCCGGCATCGGATTCTTAAAACCTATCGTTGAGACTACGATCCCCGAATGGCGCAATGTCATGGCGACCAACGTGGAGAGTGTTTTTCTGGGAGTAAAGACCGCGGTCCCAGCCATGATGCGGAACGGAAAGCAGGGCGGTTCGATCATCAACATCTCCTCCAATATCGTGTACGTGCCAAGCGCGATGAATGGTGCATACTGCACGAGCAAGGGCGCCGTGGCATCTTTTTCCAGGGTGGCTGCCATTGAATTTGCGAAAGACAATATCCGGGTGAACACGGTATTTCCCGGGTTTGTCAACACGGCAATCCTGGATGTCGCCTACCAGAAAGCCGCGGAGACGGGAAGAACCAGAGAGGAGCTCCTGGCCATGTTCGGGGAGTCCAATCTCGTAGGCCGGGTGGGAGAGCCCATCGACATTGCCTATCCAGTCCTGTTCCTTGCATCCGATGAATCCGGTTTTGTCACCGGGTCTGACTTTGTCATTGATGGCGGCGAGGTCTGGAAGCGGGGCGGGGCTGAAGACGCCCTTGCACAGGATGCCAGGAAAATATAATCCATTTCTTTTTTTGGGGATTGGTTTTCGTGAGGAGATACAACCCGCTCGTTTCCTGAGCTGGAGGCTGGCCGGGGAAATGGCAGGGGGATGATTCCGGCAACCGGGAATAGTAAAAATAATTATAGCCGGGGTGTCCTGCTGGGCATCGGGCAATTAGTACAGGGTGTTGCATTGTGGGTATACCCCGCATTCCCTTCGAGATTTTCTTTGAACAGTCCGGCTTTTCTGTCAACGACATTCATTCCGGAAACCGGTGTATACGTGAACATATCATCAGAGATTCCCCTGTTTACCGTAACGTTGTGGAATTGTACAATCCCAACATTCGTAGTATTTTCAGGCAGCATCTCCGCACGGAGAATCATGCCGGTTTTATTATCAATCCACATACGGACGGTGATAAAATCATATCGTATATGATACCGGTTGCGGATTGGTTTGATCTCGATAATCCATGTACTGGTATTTTCAAGGGTTTCAGTTCCTTCGAATGTACCGTCCCCTTCACTAATCATTTGAGTAAAGATCTTCTGGTAATCCACATCAGCAATGAACTGCCGGACGGAAGGGTCTGCAAAATAATTCAGGGTATCTGATCCATTACAATATGACGAGAGTACGGTTCCGTTTGAGAGATCGTAACAGTCTGCCGAGTCCGTTATCCTGTACATATACGGCCGCTTGATAACGATGTTCCTCACGATAGCAGGGCCCCCGTTCTGTAACTGCTCTTCAACGGTGACTGAATAATCAATAATGCTCTCCTGGAGCTGTATTGTCTTTTGAGAATATTTTTGCCCGGGTGAGATGTCGTCTTCAACCTGGGAACACCCGGAAATCAGGATAAACAGTATGATCAGTATTACTGAAAATCCCGGATTTTTCATATATCTTCATCTCTATATAATGTAACCCTGGTAAAAAAGATATGGATTCTGATTCCCCTCGGGAATCACAAGTACCGTTCGTTATTTCAAGAGCTGACCTCAGAGGAATTTTTGATAAGATTATCCACTTCAATATCGGGGCATGTCAGTTTGTAAGTGCCGGGTATAATCTCAATTAAAGAGGGTAATGCTCCTTAAGTCCTTTCTTGAGATTTTGCACAGTTTCCTCTTCCGATGATCCCTGGTCGGCAACATTCGTAAAGAGATCCCCTGCCACGAAATATTTTCCTTCTTATGGACTTCAATGGGTGTCTTCATGATCAGGTACGATTTTCAGGATTTTATGATGATACTCGTATGGTAGTCCTCCTCCGGGAAAAAACGAGTGCCCTTTTCATTCAACCCTCTTCCTTATCCGGGTTGATTCCGGTCATTTTCGTTCCCGCAGCCGACCCCCCGACATTTCCCTGGCAGTTCCCGGCATTCGCATCAAATTATTCTGCAGAACACTCATGAAAGAACCGGAGGGCCAGTCGAGCCTGATCGTTGGGGGTAGGTTCCCTCCGGGAAAAATGTTGGTGAGGATGCGAGACCAACCCTGTCAGGCGATCGCGTGTGCCTGGACCTCCGATCTTCCTCATTGGAGCTCGTCACGCGATCTCCGGTCGTGAACTGCACTTCAACACCAGCATCTCCCCTCATACGGGCTTCCGCAGAACAGGTAGGGCCTGACCGGAAATTTCCCGGCCGGATCCGGTATGAAAAAGAATCCCAGCGTTTTTTGAGAAAGGAAACGGCATCTTCAGAAAAAAATAATGTTCTGGAGACCGGTGTAATGTTAGTAATATGGCAACGAAACGAATCCATAACCCGGTCACCGGCAAATACTATGAGTTACGGCAACGTTCCACCGTAAATGGTGAAGCCGGACAGATCAAGGGGTTATGGAGTTCCAAAAAGAAAGCAAGGAAATAATTTTACCCGTTCAATTCACATCCGCACGATACCGCGAGGACAAGAAAACCAAAAAAAGAAATTGAGAGGATCATGCAGTCTTGCGGAAGAAACCGGACAATTATCCGGTGATCCGCGCTGCCATCTCTTTGCCGGCAACAAATGCCTTCTCGAGCTCGGGTTCGTCCGGCACGTACAGGACTTCCTGCGAACCGACGATCGTGAACCCGGCCGTCTTCAGTTCATCAGCAACCATCTTTGCTGCACCGCCCTTGCCTCCCATGGAGCCGAAGGTGAGGGCAAAACGCTCGCCGGTCCGGTTGAAGTGCAGTCCCTTGAGATAGTAGAGAAGGTCGCCGATGCTCGGGTACGGCATGTCGTTGATGGTCGGGACGCCGACCATGATCGCCTTTGAATCGAGGATGTGCTTGACTATCTCCGACCGCTCGTCCTCGTGCAGGTTGAACATTTTCACATCGCAGCCGCCGGCAATGACGCCTTCGGCCAGGGCATGGGCGAGCATCCTTGTCGATCCGTGCATGGTGTCGTAGATGATAGTCACCTTCTTTTTCATGCCGGAACCGGATGCCCAGCCGACATACGCCCCGAGGACTTTGCCGGGATCGGTCCAGATCTGGCCGTGGGACGGCGCGATCATCTTCACCTTCGCAATGAGGCCGAGGTCGGTCAGTTCACCGGCCTTCTTTAAGAAGAGCGGGGATAAGGGAACGATCAGGTTCGCATAGAACTTCTGCGTTGCATCCATCAGGACGTGCCCGGGGATTTCTGTGTCCAGGCGCTGCGTGCAGCAGAGGTGCTGGCCGAATGCATCGTTGGGGAAGAGGATGCCCTTCTCGGCATACAGCGTGAACATCGAGTCCGGCCAGTGGAGGAGCGGGGCCTGGACAAATGCGAGTGTCTTTTTGCCAAGGTCGAGCGTATCGCCGGTCTTGACCCGGTGGAAGTCTGCGCCCGCGAGTGCCGGGTAGTGCCGCAGGAGGCCGGTCTCTGCAATCTCCGTGCAATAGATCGGCGCTTTTGGGAACTTCCTGTGGATCTCGACAAGGGCGCCGGAGTGATCCTTCTCCACGTGGTTCTGGACGATGATATCGATCTGCTCGGGCTTTCCTTCTTTTTTGAACGCATCAGCAATGCGTGCCCACATCTGGGCGGAGTGGCCCGGGTACACGTTGTCGATAAGGGCCGTCTTCTCGCCGAAGACAAGGTAGCAGTTGTAGGACGTTCCGTCAAGGGTGTACCCGTGGTAGGTCCGCAGGTCCCAGTCCAGCGACCCGACCCAGTACACGCCTTCATCAATCTTGTAGGATTCAGCTCTCATGGCAATCACATTGTTCGTAATGATACGAATGTTCTATCATATGCGAACAATATTTATGAACCTTGCGCTTCTATTCATTGTATGAAAGACCGGCAGGAACCGGAAGCACCCGTGCACGGGGGGGATGTCCGGCTCTACTCCACCCGGGACTCGGTCGTTGCCGTTGACAGCCCGATCAAGCTGCAGATCCTGGAGATGGTGAGTAAAAGCCCCCAGCCATTCGACCGGATCGTGGAGGAGACAAAGAAGGCCAAGTCCACCATCTCGGTACATATCCGCGACCTTGAACATTCCGGGCTCATCATCGTCCGGCCGGATCCGCGGGACAACCGCAGGCGTCTCATCACGCTCTCGTCCGATACCATCGGGCGGCTGACCAATGCCGATCGCGATGCCCATGTGCCGGCGCACGTGCAAAAGCGGATGACCCGGGCCCAGCCGTTCTCCGATGACGATATCGTCTCCTTCTTCCGGTACTGCGTGCAGGTCTTCCGGACCCAGGCCATGACCATGGGGATCAACCTGGATCCGGTGCTCCAGAATGCCGGTGCGGAAGTGGGCCTTGTCCTTGCACCACGGGTTGCCGGCCGGGGCGTGGAAGACGTGATCCGGAAGATGGATGCGTTCTGGCAGGCACACGGTCTTGGGAAAATAACTCTTGCCGGAATATCGCCTTTGACGATTGAAGTCCGCGATTGTTTCGAGTGCCAGGATCTCCCGGTTACCGGCCATGGTACCTGTGCCTTCGACATCGGGGTTCTTACCTCAGTCTTCTCGCATCACCTGGGTGTTCCGGTCACGGTCGTTGAGGAGCGCTGTTATTCTTCGGGGGCCGACCGGTGCATCTTTGTTATTACGCCCCGGCATCTTAATCCATTGAAATGATAGTGAAGACTTTTTTTGAAAACTTTTTCCGGTAATAAAAAGAATTTTCTGCCCTGTTGAAACGCACATGAACACGAGTTCACACCCAAACTATGAAAATTGTGTAAAATAAAATCCCTTTTTTGTGGGCAGCCAAGACTGAAAGGATTTTAGGAATCAAATCCTGTTGTTGAAAG
>JBAYMI010000092.1:0-7907 GCA_041663625.1 Methanoregula sp. | reverse complement strand
TGACTCGCGCGCCAGGTGGCAACGCCGGTCAGAGTTCTTTTTCGATCTCGTTTTTGATCCGGTCAAGAGCGATCCGGCCGATCTTGGTTACCCGGTCATTGACCAGGACCATGGGGATGGGGGGATAGTCGCGCTCGATGATGGCTTTGATCCGTGCCGGAGCACCGTCATCGATCAGGGTCAGCGTGAGTTCAACGCGGTTGCCATAGGTATTCTGAAGGGCGGTTTTCAGTTCCCGGACTGCATCGAGCAGTTTTCCCGAATGGTAACAGCCCTCAAGCCCGCAGGTGCGGTTCTCATCGCAGGGGAAAGGGGAGCACTCCGAGGTTTTCAGGCCAATAATCTCGATCTTGACGGTACCTGCCATACCCATATTCTTGGTCAGGGCACTATTTGAGAATTCGGAAACGGACACAAATCAAAAAAGAGGATCAGATGAACCGTTCGAACCGGTCCTTCTTTGCCTTGCAGACAGGACAGATTCCCGGGGGTTCTTCCCGTGCGCAGAGATACCCGCAGACTTTGCACCGCCAGACCGGGAGCGGGAGGGATACGAGAGGCGATGCACCGACATGGATAGTCTGGACGGCACGCTCTTTCATGATTCCCCGTTGCGAGCGGGGCGGCCGGCTCTCGGGGACGGATGCTACCGGCTTTATTCCGGTTGCTATTGCCTCGTCCACGTACAGGGCGCAGTAGCAGGCACCATACTTTTCGATATCCGCGTCGCGGTAATCGCAGGGGCAGACAATGTCCAGATCCTCCTCTTTTTTCCCGGACGCGAGGCGACAGGGACAGGCCCGGTAGCCGTACCGCTGTTCATTCCGGAGCAAACCCCGGATCAGGTTCTTGGCAAACTCCGTATCCGGAGTGACCCGGTATCCCCCGTCGAGAGCATCTTTCCGGATGATCCCGAATGCCCGGTCCACATCCGGTTCGCTGATACCGGCAAAGTTCATGCTCCAAGCGCCTCCCTGATCTCCTGCTCGCGGAACCCGATGATGACCTTCCGGTTGTCGATCACAAGCGTTGGGAAAGAACCACTCGGGTTGAACTTCTCCACGGTGTCAATTGCATCATTCAACTCCTTGCCATCCAGGAGGTCGACATACAGGTAATCAAAGGCAACGCCGGTCTGGCGCAGGAGTTCCTTGGTCTTTGCACACCACCCGCAGGTGGAGAGAGCATACAGCATGACACTCCCCTTGTTCTTACCGCCAACGTGTTCAACAGCCATGTGTCCACAGATCCGTTCTATGAAAGGAAATTGCGATAAATACTATTTAAACCCGGGGATAGTGCGCTCATGCCAGGGGGATTTTTAAAAAAAAAAGAGCTGGACCGGGATCACTTGTTCTTCATGATGATCTCTACGTCCTCAAGAAGGGCCTGGAGATCTTCTTCATGCTCCACTTCCTGCGAGAGGATGGTTATGAACATGTTGTAGCTGACGGGATCCTTGTCCTTGGTCTTTTTCAGGAGAGAATTGTAGGTCTTGATGGCGCACTGTTCGCCCTTGATGTTCTGCTCCAGCACCTTGACGATGAACGGGTCGTCCGGTGCATCGTACCCGCAGTTGGTGAGCTTGTACCAGTCCTGCGGCTTGGTAACCGGTGTCCCGCCCAGCTGGATGATCCGGGTTGTAAGAAGGGTTGCATGCGCCAGCTCTTCCGTTGCATGGAGGGTCAGTTCCGCGATCACGGCTTCCTTGTTGGGTCCCTTGACGACCTTTGAGCCGATCCAGTACTGGTAGTAGGCAAGCCATTCGTCTGAATATGCCTTGTTGAGCAGGTTCACGAGATCCTTTACATCAGTTCCTACAATCTTTCGTCCTTGTGTTCCCATCGGTATCCACCACCATATCAGGAGTAATATTTCATAATCGGAACCCATCGCTAATATTCGTATCCATAATAACACGGAGGATGACACGCGGGCATTGCAGCAATGTACCTGCCCGGTTTCAGGACAAAAACGGTACTTCGCCGTCGGGGAATGGTATCCCGGCATTATCGTTAATAACCATTCGTGCATACCATATATGGATATCATGAAGGCAGTTCTGGGTCTTGAGGACGGGCAGTATGTCACAGGGGAGGGATTTGGTGTTGAAGGCGAATGTTCAGGGGAACTCGTCTTCAACACCCTGATGACCGGGTATATGGAGGCACTCTCCGACCCCAGTTACTTCGGCCAGATCCTGATGTTCACGTTCCCGACGATCGGCAATTACGGTGCCGATGTGCAGAATATGCAGAGCCAGAGTTCCAAGGTTCTCGGGATAATCTGCCGCGAGATCTGCGATGCTCCGGAATCAAAACCAACCATCCGGGAGTATTTCGAGCAGAAGAAACTGCTCGGCATGTCCGGTGTTGACACCCGCAGCCTCACGATCAAGACCCGTGTCCACGGCACCATGCGGGCAGCACTCGTTGTCGGAAGCGACGATGGCGACTATGCGGTGAAACTCGCAAAAAAGACCCCCACCATTTCTGAATGCACCCCCATTCCCGAAGTCTCGTGCAAGGCCCCCTACCGCATCCCGGGAAAGGGAAAGCGGGTTGCCATCCTCGATCTCGGCCTCAAGACCAATATCCTCACCAGCCTCACCCGGAGGAATGGGGACCTCTATATCTTCCCCTACAATGCCACTCATGACGAAATTTTCGCATGCGAACCCGACTGCCTCTTCATCACCAACGGACCCGGTGACCCGAAGCAGGCAACAGAAACCATCGCAACCGTGAAAAAATGCCTCGGCGAACTTCCCATTTTCGGGATCTGCATGGGTAACCAGGTTGCTGCCCTTGCTCTTGGCGGGGATACCTACAAACTCAAGTTCGGACACCGGGGAGGCAACCAGCCGGTCAAGTATCACGACGGCAGGATCTTCATCACTACCCAGAATCATGGCTTTGCCGTGAATGCCGATTCGCTGCCGGAAGGCTGCGAAGTCACGTTCGTCAATGCCAATGACGGAACCGTTGAGGGATTCGAGAACGAGGACCTGAAGATCAACTGCGTCCAGTTCCATCCCGAAGCCCATGCAGGCCCTATGGACACCGAATGTCACTATTTTGACGGACTCTTCCGGAGGATCGGATAATGCCCAAGAAGATGCACATCAAAAAGGTCCTGATCATCGGGTCGGGCCCTATTCAGATCGGCCAGGCCGCAGAGTTTGACTTCTCGGGAAGCCAGGCATGCCGTGCCATGCGGGAAGAGGGCGTGAAAGTCGTTCTCGTCAACTCCAACCCGGCTACCATCCAGACCGACCCGGAGATGGCAGATGCGGTTTACATCGAGCCGCTCCGGGCAAATATCATCGCCAAGATTATCGAGAAAGAGAAACCCGACGGCGTCCTCTCGGGCATGGGGGGTCAGACCGGCCTCAACATGACCGCCGAACTGGCAGAGATGGGTGCCCTCAAGAATGTCGAGATTCTCGGTACCCCGCTCGAAGCGATCTACAAGGGGGAGGACAGGGAAAAGTTCCGGAACCTCATGCTCGAGATCGGCGAGCCGGTGCCGAAAAGCATCATCCTGACGAGCCTGAACCAGATCGAGGACGCGATCGCAGCCATCGGGCTCCCGTCGGTCGTCCGCCCGGCCTACACGCTGGGAGGTGCCGGGGGAGGGATTGCCCGGACCCGCGAGGAACTCCACCGGATCGTGGAACTGGGTCTCTCGCGTTCCCGCATCCACCAGGTCCTCATCGAGGAGAGCGTGCTTGGCTGGAAGGAGATCGAATTCGAGGTGATGCGCGACTCGGCCGATACCTGCATCATCATCTGCGGCATGGAGAATGTCGACCCGATGGGAATCCATACGGGCGAGAGTGTGGTCGTTGCCCCGATCCTTACGCTCCGTGATGACGAGTACCAGATGATGCGCAGCGCAGCTATCAAGATTATCCGGGCGCTCGATGTCCAGGGGGGCTGTAATGTCCAGTTCGCTTTCCTGAACGGGGATTATCGCGTCATTGAGGTTAATCCACGGGTCTCGCGGTCATCGGCACTCGCGTCAAAAGCCACCGGCTACCCCATTGCGCGGGTTGCGGCAAAGATCGCAATCGGCCTGCGGCTCGACGAGATCATGAACACGGTGACTGGCTGTACCCCGGCATCTTTCGAGCCCGCGATCGACTATATCGTGGTCAAGGTCCCCCGCTGGCCGTTCGACAAGTTCAAGGGAGCGGACCGGACGCTTTCGACAGCAATGAAGAGCACCGGGGAGGTCATGGCAATCGGGAGGACGATTGAAGAGGCCTTCATGAAGGCAAAGCGTTCGCTCGACACCGATGTGCAGGTCCATACCAGCCCGAGCGAGATCCGCATGATCCTCTCGCGGCCAACGGACGAGCGGTTTCACTGCCTTTTCGATGCATTCCGCCAGGGATTCAGTATGGATGAGATCGTCCAGCTCACGTCGATCACCCCATTCTTCCTGGTAAAGATCCGGAATATTGTGGATATGGAAAAGCGTCTTGCATCAGGCTCGTGCAGCAAGGATGATATCCACCAGGCAAAACGATATGGTTTCTCGAATGCAGAGATCGTCCAGATCAGTGGGAAAGCAGCAGAGGAGATCGAGTCCCTCGTGGCCGCACCTGCTTATAAGATGGTCGATACCTGCGCAGCCGAGTTCCCGGCCAATACCCCGTACTTCTACTCCACGTACGAATCACATTCCGAGATCGTCCCGACCGAGGGGAAAAAGGTCCTCATTCTGGGATCCGGCCCCATCCGGATCGGCCAGGGTATCGAATTCGATTACTGCACCGTCCATGCCGTACAGGCACTGAGGGAGGAAGACGGCGTCACCGTCCACATCGTGAACAACAATCCTGAGACCGTCTCTACGGACTTCGACACCTCGGACCGCCTCTTCTTCGAACCCATGCAGCTCGAGGATATCATCAATATCCTGAAGTCCGACAGGTATTACGGCGTCATGGTCCAGTTCGGCGGGCAGAACGCTGTCAACCTCGCCGTGCCCATCGAGAGCGAGATCAGGCGTCTCGGCCTCTCCACCCGCATTCTCGGAACCAGCCCCGATGCCATGGATGTGGCAGAAGACCGCGACCGGTTCAGCGTGCTCTTGAAGAACCTTAACATCCCCTGCCCTGCCAACAGTTCGGCCTATTCGGAATCGGAAGCTAAGGCAATGGCTGACCGGATCGGTTACCCGGTGCTGGTCCGGCCATCCTATGTCCTGGGCGGGCGGGCCATGGAGATCGTCCATGACGAAAGGGAACTTGAGACCTACATGAAGGAGGCGGTCCGGGTCAGCCATAACCATCCCGTCCTGATCGACTCCTACCTCCAGAATGCGATCGAACTCGATGTCGATGCCGTCTGCGATGGCGACGAGGTCCTGATAGGCGGCATCATGGAGCATATCGAGCAGGCCGGCATTCATTCTGGCGACTCCGCGTGTGTTATCCCGACCCAGTCGCTGTCCCCGGACGTGATCAACACGGTCCGGGACTATACAAGGAAACTCGCTCTCGGGCTGGGCGTAGTGGGCCTCGTCAACCTCCAGATGGCCGTCAAGGACAACGTGGTGTATATCCTTGAAGCCAATCCACGGGCAAGCCGGACCGTGCCGTTTGTCTCAAAAGCAACCGGGACCCCGATTGCCAAGATCGCCGCAAAAGTCATGATCGGCAAGAAACTCCGCGACCTCGGGTATAAGGAAAGGGAGATCCACCACGTTGCAGTCAAGGAGGTGCTTCTCCCATTCAACAAGCTCAGCGGCGTTGACACCATGCTCGGGCCCGAAATGAAGAGCACCGGTGAGGTCATGGGGATCGATTACGACTTCGGGCTCGCGTTCTACAAGGCCTGCATCTCGGCAGACAATGAGCTGCCCCTGAAAGGGAATATCTTCATCTCCGTGAACATGGAGCAGAAGGAGGAGGCTATCCCGATAGCACGGAAACTGCG
This sequence comes from Methanoregula sp., assembly GCA_041663625.1. GTDB lineage: Archaea > Halobacteriota > Methanomicrobia > Methanomicrobiales > Methanospirillaceae > Methanoregula. The sequence goes on along the minus strand of JBAYMI010000092.1, from coordinate 1,959 downwards.
CGATCTCGGCCTCACACTCTACGGCACCGAGGGAACGGTCGATTACCTTAACGCGGCCGGAGTAGAGGCGAACCTCGTGCGGAAGGTCCAGGAGGGATCCCCAAATGTCCTTGATATGATGCACCACGGGGAAATACGGCTGATCATCAACACTCCCCAGGATAAGCAGTCCCGCCAGGATCATTACCAGATCATGCGTGCGGCAGTGGACTTCCAGATCCCCTATATTACGACCCTTCAGGCAGCGCGGGCTGCTGCACTTGCCATTGATGCCATCAAGCGCGAGGAACTGACGCTGGAGCCAATCAGCCATTATCTGAAGTAATTGGGAAGATATCGGCAAAACCTCCCGTTTTTGGCGTTTTTTGTTTTTCTTCTTTCTGATTCCGGTCATTTCCCCGGTTACGCTATCCTGCGTAAATATACAAGAGAATTGAATATCCTTAAATACCGAAATAACAAAAAAAGATGCATGAAGAAATTGTTTGTTGTTCTTGCAATCCTGTTTGTCGGGATCCTGCTTGCGGGATGCACATCCCAGCAGACAGCACCTGCGACCGCCACCCCCACGCCTACGGTAGCTCCGACTGTTGTTGCAACGGCCGTCCCAACCGCTGAACCGACCAAGGAAGTAGTCGTCATTGTTGTCAACACGACCACCAATGTAACCCCGACCGTTACCCCAACCCCCGTTCCCACCTACACGATCACGTTCACCCAGGACCTGACTATCGTCCCGGGAACAACAGCATACGTGAAGGCCGGCACCAAGGTTATCTGGGCAAACACCGATCCCTTCAAGCCACACTTCCTCCAGGCTAACGATGTCATGACCGGTGCATACTTTGGAACCATGAGCACCGTTGACATTCCCTATGGTGGCAATTATTCAGTGGTCTTTGACAAAGTCGGTGCATACGATTACACAACCGGTCCACTCCAGCCACAGACTGAAGGAAAAATCGTAGTCCAGTAAACCAACACGATACTTGGGTTCAGGATCAAGCCTGAACAACTCTTTTTTGTTCTTTCTCTCATTCACGATGAACCGTGCATTCACTAGCGTTCTCTTCTTCCGCCCCTGAACATATATTCTGGTACTGCCAATGAGTACTACACGATATAGGAGGAGACAAGCATGGGAAAAGGCACCATAGTTCTTGCATATTCCGGCGGGCTCGACACCTCGATCTGCATCCCGCTCTTAAAGGAGAAATACGATTACGACCGCGTTGTCACGGTCGCAGTGAACGTAGGCCAGCGGGACGAGGAGATCGACGTTGCCACAAAAAAAGGCAAAAAACTTGCCGACCGCCACTACACCATCGATGTCCGGGAAAAATTTGTTGCCGAGCATATCTTCCCGGCAATCAGGGCGAACGGATCCTATGAAGGATACCCCATGGGCACATCCCTTGCCCGCCCCCTGATTGCCGAAGAGGTCGTGAAGATCGCAAAGAAGGAGAAGGCAACTGCGATCGGGCATGGCTGTACCGGCAAAGGAAACGACCAGCTCCGGTTCGACTTCATCATCCGGAGTGCCGGCCTCGAAGTCGTCGCCCCCATACGCGAACTGAACCTGACCCGGGACTGGGAGATCGATTATGCAAAACAGCATAATATCCCTGTACCGGTAAAAAAGGACAAGCCCTGGAGTATGGACGAGAACTGCTGGAGCAGGAGTATCGAGGGGGGAAGGCTCGAAGACCCTGCCTTCCATCCCCCGGAGGAGATCTACCTCTGGACGGTCTCACCGGAGAAAGCACCGGCAAAACCCGAGAAACTTACCATCACGTTCGAGGAGGGCATCCCTGTTGCGCTGAACAAGAAGAAATATGGCGGGTTTGACCTGATCCAGAAACTCAACATCCTTGCCGGAAAACACGGGATCGGGCGCAATGACCTGATCGAGGACCGTATTCTCGGGCTCAAGGCACGCGAGAATTACGAGCACCCGGC
>JBAYMI010000091.1:0-8014 GCA_041663625.1 Methanoregula sp. | reverse complement strand
TTTTCCAATTTTTTTGTCCTGGACCAGGACCGGGTCGTGTGGAAGAACATCTGGTCCGAACGAAAGGTCGATCAGCCGGTATGGACGGAGACGATTTACCTGCTGAATATCACAACCGGTACAACCCGGGCGATCGCCCGGGCGCCGGATGCTGGCCACAAGGGGACCCTTTTCCCCCCATTGTCCCTGTCGCGGGATCTTGTAGCCTATACCGAACTGGGCGCCAACAATATTTTCCTGTTCAATATCTCTGAAGGAAAGGAATACCCGTTCACGCATGACGGCTCACTCGACTCCCTTGATGAGGCAAAGGAAAACTACTATCCATCTCTTGACGGGGACCGGATTGTCTGGTCCAAGAAGAAACCCTATACCAAAGGGTATGACTACGATATCGTTATCCAGAATCTTACCACGGGAGAACTGAAAGAGGTCTGCACTGCAAAAGGCGACCAGGTCGACCCGCGGATTTCCGGCACAAATGTCATCTGGACTGATAAGCGGGACGGATCAGGCGCCGGGGATATTTACCTGTTCGATCTTGAGACCGGGACGGAAAAACCGGTATGCACGGCAAGCGGACTTCAGTCAAGACCTGATATTTCCGGAAACACCGTGGTATGGCAGGATTTCCGTGAGGGCGGGCCTGCCATATATATGTACGACCTGACTACGGGAACAGAGACCCGTATCAGCAACCCGCTTTCAGTTTCATATGGGCCGCTCATTGCCGGGAATGTGATTGCATGGACTGAGTATTCTGCATTAGACCGGCGGGATGAGCCGTCAAAGTGGATCGAAGTGTACGATCTGCAGTCGGGAACCCGCGAGCACCTTAACGTCACCGCATCAAGTCCATGGCTCCTCGATCTGGACGGGAACAGGATTCTCTATTGCGCGGATAATGACGATAAAACGAGGGAGGAGGGATACATTCACCTGTTCGTCATCGATATACCGGAAGAGACCCGGATGCAGGCCCTCCCCTCGCTAACCCCGCAAACCGGAAACCAGACGAGCCCTGGGGATACTCTTCCCTTATCTGCCACCACGCACCCGGTGCCGGTCACGGTTGTCCTGCCGGTAATCGGTTGTACCGTTCTGGTTTTTTGGATCGGGAATAACCGGAAACGATAAGCCGGCCCGGCTATTTACGCAAAACAGCCGAAATTCCGATGGCGGTAATATTCTTTTGAACGTCCGGGAGGTTACTGCAGAAAAAATGCGTGCCACAGACACGGGGTGTAGCGTTAAGGGATCTGATTCCGGCCAGGTCCGTGGACCCGGTGAAAGAGTTGGAACTGGTCGATCGATACAGGGGAGGGGCAGTCATGGGGAGATCGCAGGACCGGGTTGATGAACAGGGGGATTTTCCTTCCCCCGATATATCCGCCGGGGGATTTCTTGAACCTCTCATATGATTCCGGACTTACCATTTACCAAAGAACTAAACCAGAATACATTTAATGATATAATAAAAAAAGATTGAATAACATATGACCCGGTGATCCGATGAGAACCGAAACCATCCAGTATTTTTCTGAAAAGGAAGACGAGTTTGTCAACCTCTTAATCGATATCGGAACAAAGAAGAATGTCGCAACGCTGCTGGTATTCCTCGCAAACGTACCCGATACATCATCACGCTCCATCGAGCGCGGGACCGACTTGCGGCAGCCGGAGGTAAGTATCGCGATGAAGTACCTGATAGACAGGGGCTGGGTCACAATGAAGGATGATCTCCCCGGACACAAAGGCCGTCCGAAGAAAATCTACCACCTGGCTTTACCGATAACGGAAATCATGGATTCCATTGAAGAAGAAAAGAAAAGTGAAGTCCGTGACCAGCTCGCCCTCATCCGGAAGGTGCAGGATTACATCCGGTAGTGCGGGAATCCGGCGTGTTCGGGAGATCCGATGAGGTGGTTTATTGATCTGCCATCGAAGACAGTTCCGACGGGGCAAGGGAATGGATCCCCCTTTTGACTATGAGTGACCTCATATGTCATTTTTGGTGAAAATGGGTTGTCCGGGCTCATTCTGGACCCCGTTTCCCTCTTTCCGGATATCAGCGACCGGCCGGTTTTGGGGGTTTTTGAGATGAGTGTCACGGGAAATCCTGCTATTGGCCCCGTTTGTCATTCCGGGCGTTTTGCAAGGGAAAAAACCGGCCTGTTTGGAGATAGTTTCAATCGAGAATAGGTTGGGGGGATGATGTTCTGGCTGTAGCGGGGCGGGGGTGCAGAAATAAGGGAGTGATTATCCGGGGCAACCGGATCTCCCGTATATGATACTCACGACCACGTTACTTCGCGTTCGGGGAGATCGGAATGGTTCTGATGCGTCTGCGGTTAGTGAGCAAGTTTTTCATATCGTAAATAGTTCCAAAACAACCGCCAACGCATCAGGGCTCTTCCTGCCCACCATGCCCCGGAGAGGGGGAGGCTTTGTGGGCGGGAGGCTGACGGTGTACCCGGACCGGAGAGCTCCCCGGCACGATGATCATGTACAGCCTTCGCGGTCCAGCGTATTCGTTCCGGGCCTCTGGCCACGACATATTCACCACATCCGTCTACCGGCCCGTGCCCCCATCAAATCCCGGCCAAGACACAGCCCCTCGCCACACCGGTCAGGAGCCCGATTGCCGCTCTCGTTCTCCCGTACAATAACTGCACTAATTTTTTCACTTATCGCCGTCATTAAAGTCAGCGCAACCAATAATTGTTCATCTCGGTGATCCATGAAACTCTTTCCGTACATCCTCATCACAGCCAGTCTCTGCCTGGTCTTCGTACCGGTTCTGGCGGAGACTATGCAGGACACTACAAGCGACTCCATCAGTACTGATACGCCCCTGCCCCGGGGTTATCATACCACCGTGGCCTTTGATAACAAGATGTGGGTGATCGGAGGCCTGGATACTAAGGGAAACCGGCTCCATGATGTGTGGTACTCAACGGACGGGATTACTTGGACCTGCACAAATACTTCTGTCAGATTTTCAAATCCCTATGATTTGCGGGCACTGGTGTATGACAACAAGATGTGGGTGATAGCAGCTGCCGATAACGAGACAATAGAGGTCTGGAATTCTTCAGACGGGATTACCTGGGACCTTGTCACCAATACACCCGGGTTCCTGTGGCGGTACGGTTGTTCTGTTCTTTCGTTTGACAACCGGATATGGGTGATTGGTGGTGAGGGGTCCGGGTGGAAGAACGATGTCTGGTATTCTACGAACGGGATGAACTGGAGTGCCGCAAACCTCTCCGCAGCGTTCCCCGGCCGGAGCGGTCACACCTCCTTTGTGTTCGATAACCGTATGTGGGTGGCTGGCGGTGTGATCGGGGAATGTTATACAACTACCAATGATGTTTGGTCTTCCCCGGACGGAATCATCTGGACACAGGCGCCACGCCCGGTATTCAGCAGCAATGATTTTTTCAATTCGCTCGTTTACAACAACCAGATATGGATATTCAGGGGAGATGAAGTCTGGCAGTCCGGAGATGGTGCCAGATGGACGCTCGCAAACGCTTCTGCTCTCGGCTCCTGGAAATATACCCATGACTCCGAGAACCGGCTGATTTTTAACAATAAAATGTGGGTGATCAGCGGCAACCAGCGGGGATATGGTGACGATGTCTGGTATTCAACGGACGGATGTATCTGGACGCGTGCGGATACCACACAGCGCATCTGGCCACGGCTCGGGCATTCAGCCGCAGTATTCAATGATACACTCTGGCTTATCGGGGGCTGGTCGCGTGATCGGGACAGACCCCTCAACGATGTCTGGAATTCCATTGACGGGGCTCACTGGTCAAAGACAACTGAATCGGCTGCATTCTCCCAACGCACAGGACAGTCCAGTCTTGTGTTCGATGATAAACTATGGGTAATCGGCGGGACTGACAAGAAGGGGCAGACCAATAATGAGATCTGGTTTACAGATGATGGCACGATCTGGCAGAGTGCCAATCTGTCCGCAGCGTTCTCTCCACGCAAGGGCATGGCAATGGCGGTCTTTGACAATAACCTGTGGATAATTGGGGGATATTGGGATGAAGATGTCTGGTACTCGGCGGACGGGAAGATCAGGATCTGCGCCAATGAGTCTCTGCCGTTCCTGACCGGGTGGAGCCAGTCAGCCGTCGTCTTCAACAACCGGTTGTGGGTTGCCGGCGGGGTCTTTATTCAGGAGAATGAGACAATGCGTTATGAGTTCTGGTCAACCGCTGATGGAAGAACCTGGCAGCAGGTGAATGCATCACTCCCGTTTTCTATCTCATCCCCCCATGCGCTCACCAGTTATGGAGGCCGTATGTGGATTATAGAATCTGAAGGGATCTGGAATTCTGAAGATGGTATGATCTGGGACCCTGTGGGGGAACTCCCGTCAGCCACCGACTGGAGGGACCCGGTTGTTCTTGTATATGATGACAAAATCTGGGCAATCGGAGGAAACCGGAGCGAATGGCAGGACGATGCATGGTTCTCGACCGATGGTGTCACCTGGACTAGGGCAGGGGATAGTACTGATATGCTCTCTGTTGCTGACATTGTCCGTGAAGACCGGCACGGGGATTTTATCTCGGCGATGTGCGGGCCGCACGGATGATTTGGGTGTGTACAATGCGAGTCATGAAATATTTCCCTTATTTCCTCATTGCTGCGTGTATCTGTCTTCTTATTATTCCGGCCATGGCGGAGACCGGAGCTCTTTCCCCTCAGCCAGTTACCGGCAACACACCCATTCCCCGGTCCAATCATGCAACCGTCACTTTCGATAATAAAATGTGGGTGATTGGAGGGGAGGATATGAGCGGCCTGAAAAACGATGTCTGGCATTCTACGAACGGGATAATATGGACATGTACAAATGCTTCTGCCGGGTTTTCCAAAGGAGATACTACGGCCGTAGTGTATGACAAGAAGATCTGGGTGATTGTGTATACACGCAATGATAATCCGGACGAGAATGATTCGTTCGAGATCTGGTCTTCCTCTGACGGGAGCATCTGGACACTCTCAACGAACACTCCCGATTTCGGGTTACGTCTCCGGCCTTCCATAATGGTATACAATGATAAAATGTGGGTGATTGGTGGTGGCTGGGACGGGAGATTAAATGATGTCTGGTATTCCACAAACGGTGTGAACTGGACATGTACGAATACGTCCGCAGGCTTCCCGGGAGGTTGGGATCTGGCATCCTATGTTTATGATAACCGGATGTGGGTTGCAGGAAGTTATCAACCATGCACGGGAGAGCATGAATGTCAAATGCCAACAAGTTATGTCTGGTCTTCCGCTGACGGCATCATATGGACAGAAGTAACCGGATCTGCCGGATTGCCAATTGATGGATCATCTTTCGTCCCGCTCATTTATGATAACCGCGTGTGGCTTTTCACGACGAGCACGGTCTGGTCTTCAGAGAATGGGGTAAACTGGACCTGCATCCACGAATCGAAGATCTGGCCCGAATCCAATTATCGCCAGGCCGCCCTTGTCTATGACAACCGGATGTGGGTACTCGGCACGCATCGGGGCGGCTGGAAGGATGATGTCTGGTATTCGGCTGATGGTGCGCTCTGGGTAAGGGCAGATGCTACTAAAAGAATCTGGCCCCGGGAGTACCACTCATCGGTTGTTTTTCAAGATACGATCTGGCTGATTGGAGGGAGATCCCGCGGCCCCGAAAACCCACTCAACGATACCTGGTATTCCTCAGATGGCACGCACTGGTCGGAGGCTACCCCATCTGCGAAATTCTCCCCTCGCCGCGAGCATACCAGTGTGGTATTCGACAATAAGATGTGGGTTATTGGAGGCTATGCTAATGGCAACAGTAAAAATGATGTCTGGTCTTCGGAGGATGGCATCACCTGGTCTCTGGTCAATGAGTCGGCTGAATTCTCACCGAGAGATCGTCATTCCAGCGTGGTATTTGATAATAAGATGTGGGTTATCGGAGGTTCAGGGGGATCTGATATCTGGTCTTCCCCGAATGGAAATCTCTGGACATGTGCGAATGCATCGCTGCCATTCATGAGCTGGTTTGGTCATACAGCAGTTGTGTTCAACGACAAACTGTGGGTTGTCGGGACCATATCGACACCCTCGAAGTGTATGGCGGAGATCGACCACAATGAGGTATGGTACAGTTCTGACGGGATCACCTGGGAGTGTGCCAATGCATCCCTGCATCTCGGACAAGGGGATATCGATCCATCTACGCTATTGAATTACAACGGCCGGATGTGGCTGGTTACCGAGGGCCATACGATCTGGAGTTCAGCTGACGGTCGTATCTGGGATATGGTAACCAGTACTCCGGCCTTTTCGCTTTCGTACCGGAGAGATGCATCCGCACTTGTCTATGACAATAAAATGTGGGTGCTGGGCGGACAGTGGGGAGAGTTGCTGAATGATGCCTGGTATTCAACCGATGGCATCTCATGGTCACGGGATGGAGATATTATTGAGTCGATCCCTGTACCGATCAGGGAGCCTGAAGACCGGCACGGGGATTTTATCTCGGCGATGTGAGGGCCAAACGGATGATTTGGGTGTGTATAATGCGAATCATGAAATTTCTCCCTTACCTACTCATCACAGTCTGCCTTTGCGTGCTCATCGTACCGGTCCTTGCGGAGACCACTGGCGATACTGCTATTGAATCCATCCGTAATGACACGCCTCTGCCCCGATCATATCATTCAACAATCACCTTCGATAATAAGATGTGGATAATTGGGGGGGAGGATCGAAACTTGAATACTCAAAACGATGTCTGGTCTTCCCTGGATGGAAACAACTGGGCCTGTGCAAATTCATCTGCCGGTTTTCCGAAAGACACCAATAACCGTGCACTGACATATGACGGGCGGATGTGGGTAATCGGCAGCCACGACGTCTGGTATTCAGCGGACGGAAAGATCTGGACCTGTGCAAATATCTCTGTCCCACCCCTCCGGAATGGGTGGGATCAGTCGGCTGTTGTCTTCGGGGACCGCTTATGGATTGTCGAGGGTGTACCGGTCGATGGCAGTGAGAATGAATATAACCTTGCATCCTGGTATTCAAACGACGGGGCAATCTGGTACCAGGCCAACGAATCGCTTCCTTTCGTCATGGGATCCCGCCATTCGCTTGCCAGTTATAACGACCGTATGTGGATCTTCACCGGGAACAACGAGGTATGGAGTTCTGCTGACGGTATCATCTGGGACCACACCGGGGATTTCCCGTCAGGATACCACCGGAAGGAGCCAATAGTGCTCGTGTACGACAACAAACTATGGGCAATTGGCGGGGATGAGACCGAATGGTTGGATGATGCCTGGTATTCTACGGATGGGGTCGCCTGGTCGAGGGCCGGTGATAGTTCCATCATCAATGAATGAAGGCAATGGAGCGTGAACACCGTCACGGAGATCCCGTTCTCCGGGCAATCCGCGGGACGCAGCACGTGAGCCAGAATAATCCTTAGATACATAACTGAAAAAAAATTTTCATTCAACTCAAAGACTATTATTGTTCTCCACGTAAGTTTTCAGTTGATCCCGGCTGGGGATACTACCTCCCAAGGATGCCCGGTTCCGCGCCCGGATGGCCGGGCCGGATCGTACGAGCGGGCATACCGGGTAACAGAGGGTCTTTCAGATGATACGAAAAACAGGTATGTGCGTTCTCGGAATCCTGCTTGCCATCATGCTCTGCATACCGGGGGCTTTCGCTGTCGAATCTGATGATACCGGCAGCTGGAATTTTCACGTTGTAAACTATATTCGCGACGAGTTCATGGAGGTAAAACTCAATGGCCAGAGCGATGAGAATGGCGGGTATTACCAGAACGTGATTGTCCCAAACTCCCTCGAAAAGGTCGAAGTGCAGTTTGCGGTCCCCGGTGGCCCTGATACAACGATTAATATAACAAAGGAGTATATCGCGGAGCTCCGGCGGTTGAAACCGGATGAGACTCCCACGATCCATGCCTGGGGTGGGC